>JADFNE010000002.1 GCA_022563535.1 Myxococcales bacterium | reverse complement strand
GTTGATCACCCCGATTGCAATGGACAAGGAGTTGCGCTTCGCGATCCGCGAGGGCGGCCGCACGGTGGGTTCTGGCGTGGTCTCCGAGGTGATCGAGTAGTACGCAGGTCCAAAGATCATGTGCAGCAGTTCAGGACTGCATTGGTTCGGAACTGCATTGGTTCAGGACTGCACTAGTTCAAGGTAAGAAGAGGGGAAGACAGGAAATCGTATGGCAGACAAAAGCACTCAAAAAATTCGTATTCGAATGAAGGCATACGATTATCGACTGCTCGATCAGAGCGCCCGTGAAATCGTCGATACCGCCCTTCGCACGGGTGCCAACGTGGCAGGGCCGATCCCGCTGCCGACCTCAATCAACAAGTACACGGTGTTGCGCAGTCCGCACATCGACAAGAAGTCTCGCGAGCAGTTCGAGATTCGCACTCACAAGCGCCTGATCGATATTCTCGATCCCACGCCACAGACCGTGGACGCCTTGATGAAGCTCGAACTCGCCGCTGGTGTGGATGTGGAGATCAAACTCTAGTCATGGCCTCCTTGGACAGTAAAAGCGTGGGCAGCAACAACTCGAGTGAGCTGGGTCTCAATCCAGCGGTGTTCGAGGCTGCGATCCGGCCGTATCTGGTACAGGCCGAGGTTCGAAGACAGTTGGCAGCGCGACGCGCGGGTACCCACAGCACGAAGAATCGTGCGATGGTCTCCGGCGGTGGCGCCAAGCCCTTTCGACAGAAGGGAACCGGTCGCGCCCGCCAGGGTACGACGCGAGCGTCGCAGATGGCGGGAGGCGGCATCACCTTCGGTCCGGTACCGCGCAAATACGCCCACAAGCTCAACAAGAAAACCCGACGCGCAGCCCTGCGCAGCGCGCTTTCGTGGAAGCTCGCACAGGAACAGATTCACGTAGTCGAGTCTCTCGAAGTCGATGGTTTTAGCACCAAGCGCATGGTCGAGACCCTCGCGGGCCTCGGCGTAGGCGGGCGCACGTTGCTGATCGTGTTGGACGCACCCAATCCGACTGTCGAAGGTTCGGCGCGCAACTTGCCCGGCGTAGATGTCATCCGCGCCGAGGGATTGAACGTGTACGACGTACTGCGACACAAGAACTTGCTGCTGACCCGAAGCGCGGTCGCTGCAGTCGAAGCTCGGCTCGTTGAGTCCGCGAAGGAGGCCCAGGCGTGAACGTTCACCAGGTAATTCGCCGCCCCCTCGTCACGGAGAAAAGCACCATCGGCCGTGAGGAAAACAATCTTGCGACTTTCGCAGTCGCCCCTGACGCCACCAAGCACGATATTAGGCGCGCGGTCGAAGTGTTGTTCAAGGTTGAGGTCGCGGAAGTTCGCACCATGCGGCAACCGCGCAAGACAAAGCGAGTGGGGCGCAAAATCGGTCGCAAGGCCGAATGGAAGAAGGCCATCGTGAAACTCGCCGAAGGTCACAGCATCGAATTCTTCGAGGGAGTGTAGGAAGAACCATGCCGGTCAAAGTCTACAAGCCAACATCACCGGGACGCCGCAACATGAGCGTTTCCGACTTTGCGGAAATCACCAGCAAAGCACCGGAAAAGTCCCAGGTCGGCGGCCGGGTAACGAAGAGTGGTGGCCGCAACGTGAATGGTCGGATTACCGCGTACCATCGCGGGGGCGGTCACAAGCGACGATATCGTCAGATCGATTTCAAGCGGGACAAGATCGGCGTCCCGGCCAAGGTTGCGGGTATCGAATACGATCCCAACCGCAGCGCAAATATCGCACTGCTCTACTACGCCGACGGTGAGAAGCGCTACATCTTGTGCCCCAACGGGCTCAACGTTGGCGATGAAGTGGTGGCCGGAGTGGACGTCGAAGTGAATCCCGGCAACTCGATGCCGCTCTCGGTGATTCCACTCGGTACGATCATCCACTCGATCGAGATGAAGCCAGGCAAGGGTGCGCAGTTGGTTCGCTCGGCGGGGGCGGGGGCGCAGCTCATGGCTCGCGAGGGAAGCTACGCGACGCTTCGTCTGCCCAGCCGCGAGATGCGCATGATTCACGTCGACTGCAAGGCCACGGTCGGCCAGGTGGGAAATCTCGAACACGAAAATCAGAGAATCGGCAAGGCGGGTCGCTCGCGCTGGAAGGGCAAGCGCTCGAACGTTCGGGGTGTGGCCATGAATCCGGTCGATCATCCCATGGGAGGTGGCGAGGGGCGCTCTTCCGGTGGTCGGCATCCGTGTACGCCTTGGGGCAAGCCCACGAAGGGCCACAAGACCCGCAATAATTCCCGCTCAGACCAGTACATCGTAAAGCGGAGAGGAAAGAAATAAATGGCACGATCGCTGAGAAAAGGACCGTTCATCGATTCCAGTCTCCAGAGGAAGGTCGACCGGCTATTGGCCAGTGGCTCGAAGCAGGTGATCCGTACCTGGTCGCGGAGATCGATGATTACCCCCGAGTTCGTCGGACTGACTTTTCATGTCCACAACGGGAAGCTCTTCATGCCGGTGTTCATTACCGAGAACATGGTCGGGCACCGCCTGGGCGAGTTTGCGCCGACGCGCAAATTCACCGGACACGCCTCTGACCGGAAGGTGAAACGCTGATATGGAAGTCAAGGCATCGCTCAAGGGCTATCGGATCAGCGCTCAAAAGGCGCGACTGGTCGCGGATGAAGTGCGGAACAAAGGAGTTGAAGAGGCGCTGAACATCCTTGCGGTATCGCAAAAGAAGTTCGCGGGTCCTTTGAGCAAACTCTTGCAGTCGGCCATTGCCAATGCAGAGGATCAGAACGACACACACAACGCGGGGCTGGATGTGGATCGATTGAAGATCACCCACATCTCGGTGGACGAAGGCCCTTCAATGTGGCGAATTCGAGCACGAGCTCAAGGGCGGGCAAACTGGCTACAGAAGCGAACCAGCCATATCAGAGTCGTGCTGAGTGAACGTTAGACGCAACTAAACACCGCGCGGCGTCTCCAGATGATGGGGGCACGGCGCAAAGTTCTCCCGACGAGCACCCTCGAGTGAGGTCGGAGAAAAGAAACAAGGAGCGGACGTGGGTCAGAAAGTCCATCCCTATGGCTTCCGGCTTGGCACCCTGTACGGGTGGCAGTCCAACTGGTATGCCGACAAACACTACGCGCAGCAACTTCATGAAGATCTTGCGGTTCGCAAGTTCATCAAGAAGAAACTGTTTCACGCCGGAATCTCGAAGATCGTCATCGATCGGACCGGTGAGAAGATGGTGGTCAACATTCACGCTGCGCGGCCGGGCATCCTGATCGGAAAGCGCGGCGCTGAAGTCGACGTCCTTCGGGTCGAACTCAAGGAGTTCACCGACTGCGACATCTTCATCAATGTTCGCGAGATCCGGAAGGCCGAACTCGATGCGCAGCTCGTTGCAGAGGCGATTGCCCTGCAACTCGAGCGCCGGGTCGCGTTCCGACGCGCGATGAAGAAGGCGATGATCTCGACCATGAAGTTCGGGGCAAAGGGTATTCGACTTCAATGCTCGGGTCGCCTGGGTGGTGCCGAGATGGGACGCCGAGAGTGGTATCGCGAAGGGCGAGTGCCGCTGCACACACTGCGCGCCGAGATCGACTATGGCTTCGCAGAAGCACGCACGACCTACGGCATGATCGGTGTGAAGTGTTGGATTTTCAAGAAAGACATTGGGGACAAAGAACTCCGAAAGGGCCCGCTCTCCGAGCGCTACCAGGGCGAGTTGGCGAGGTAAGTCATGCTGCAGCCGAAGAAAGTCAAGCACAGAAAAGTATTCAAGGGACGCAACCGCGGTGCGGCGCATCGCGGGAACAAGCTGTCCTTTGGTGATTTCGGGCTCCAGGCGACGAGTTCGGGTTTCGTCACCGCGCGGCAGATCGAAGCCGCGCGTATTGCGATGACCCGTCATGTAAAGCGTGGTGGCAAAATCTGGATTCGGATCTTTCCCGACAAACCGCGGACCTCGAAGCCCGCCGAAACCCGCATGGGTAAGGGCAAGGGTGCCCTGGACGATTGGGTTGCCAAGGTCAAGCGCGGTCGCATGCTCTATGAGATGGAGGGCGTTGAACCCCAGATCGCGCGCGAAGCCATGAGGTTGGCAGCGCACAAGTTGAGTATCTCGACGCAATTCATCGAGCGTGAGGAAGTGGCATGACGGGCTCTGAACTGAAAGAGCTGGGCATTGAAGAACTCGAACAAAAGTCCCGCGAAACGCGTGACGAACTATTCAGCGCCAAGGTAAAGCACGCAACGGGTCAACTCGAGAACACCGCGATGTTGAAAACACTTCGTCGCGATGTAGCCAGAATTGAGTCTGTGCTGGGCGAGAAACGCGAGGCAGTGAAGTGAAGAAACGAGGAAGTAAACGAACTCTCATCGGGATGGTCGTGAGTGACAAGATGGACAAAACCGTCGTAGTACGGGTGGAACGTCTTGTCCAGGACGTGCGTTACAAGAAGTACGTCCGTCGCTACTCGCGATTCATGTGTCACGATGAGTTGAATGGCTGCTCGGTCGGAGACCGAGTGCAAATCATTGAACATCGGCCTCTGTCCAAGCGCAAGCGTTGGAAGGTGCAGGCGACCGTCGCGAAAGCGACGGTGGTGTAACGGAGCGAGCCGATGATTCAGATGGAATCGAAAATTTTGGTGGCCGATAATTCGGGCGCGCGAAAAGTAAAGTGCATACGCGTGCTGGGTGGCTCGCGACGTCGTTTTGCTTCGGTTGGCGACATCATTGTGGTCGCGGTGAGCGAAGCCATGCCGAATGCCCGGGTCAAGAAGGGCGAAGTGCGGCGTGCGGTGATCGTGCGGACCAAGAAGACGATCGGGCGACCCGACGGTTCCTCGATCAGTTTTGATGAAAACGCCGCAGTGCTGATCGAAACCTCGAAAGAGCCGGTGGGCACTCGCATCTTCGGGCCTGTCGCGCGCGAACTGCGGGCAGCCGGTTTTATGAAGATCATTTCCCTCGCGCCGGAGGTGCTCTAGATGACGCCACGTCTATTGGAACGCTATCGGTCGGAAATCATCGAGAAGCTTCGTAGCGAATTCAAGTACAAGTCCGTGAGCCAGGTTCCGCGACTCGAAAAGGTCGTGGTGAACATGGGCCTCGGAGAAGCGGCTGCCAATCCCAAGATCATCGAAAAGGCCACGATGGAATTGGGCCTGATCACGGGGCAGAAGCCGTCGATTCGACGCGCGCGTAATAGCGTGTCGAACTTCAAGCTTCGCGAAGGGCAGGTGATCGGAGCCATGGTGACACTGCGTGGCCCGCGGAAGTGGGAGTTTCTCGACAACTTGTTGAGTGTGGCCCTGCCGCGGGTTCGCGACTTCAAGGGCGTGTCTCCAAAGGCATTCGACGGTCGCGGGAATTACACGTTTGGCATTAGAGAGCAGATCATTTTTCCCGAGGTCGTTTACGATTCGATCGAGCGGGTAACTGGCATGAACGTCACAGTCGTGACCACGGCGCGCACCGATGCGGAGGGCAAGGCTCTTCTTACGCATCTCGGTGTGCCGTTTTCCTGAACGCAGGGCAATTGAGGGTATTTGAGCCATGATGACAGATCCCATTAGCGACATGCTGACGAGAATTCGAAACGCCGGGAATGCTCGGCACGCGGAGACGCGTTGTCCCGCTTCGAACCTCAAACAGGCGGTCGCAAACGTTTTGAGTGCAGAAGGCTTCATTGGCCCGGTTCGTGTGGACGGAGACGGAACCAGCAAGGAACTGGTTCTGGGTCTTCGCTACTCGGAAGATGGATCGACGATGATCGACGAAATCCATCGCGTCAGCACCCCGGGTCGAAGAGTCTATGTGGGGCAGGAAGAAATACCGCGAGTGCGAAACGGCCTCGGGATGTCGATCCTGTCCACCTCCAAGGGTGTGATGTGCGACCGGGATGCACGAGAAGCCGGAATCGGCGGCGAAGTCCTATGTGAGGTCTGGTAGTCATGTCGCGAATTGGTAGAGCGGCTATTTCCATTCCGAGTGGAGTCGAAGTCAAGCTTGCGGAGGGAGCGATCTTCGTAAAGGGCCCAAAGGGCGAACTCTCGACCTCGATTCCGAAACCGATCACGGCTGAACTGACCGACGGTGAACTCAAATTCGATCGTCCGGATGACAGCAGGGACAATCGCTCACTTCACGGCTTGATTCGCGCGCTGGCCAACAACATGATCACCGGTGTTGCGACGGGTTTCAGCAAGGGACTCGAGATTCAGGGCATTGGCTACCGGGTGGACATGAAGGGTAACAAGCTGGCACTCGCCCTTGGCTTTTCTCACCCGGTCGAGCTCGATGTGCCCAAGGGGCTCAAAGTCTCGATAGATGGAACGACGAACATCAAGATCGAGGGCGTAGACAAGCAATTGGTCGGTCAATTCGCTGCCGACATTCGATCGATTCGACCGCCCGAACCGTACAAGGGCAAGGGCATTCGTTACGTCGGTGAGCACGTGCGGCGCAAGGTCGGCAAGGCCGGCGCGGCGTCTTGAGGACGAATTCATGAGCAGCAATACAGTCATAAATGTCAAAAAGAAACGATGGACGTCTCGCAAGCGTCGCGTGAAGAAGTCACTGGAGCGCAGTCCTCTGGCGCGGCTGACCGTCTATCGCACCTCAAAGCACATCACGGCACAGATCGACGATCCAGATTCAGGCAAGACGATCGTGACCGTTACCACCAACTCGAAGAACATCATGGGTGGCGCAACTTCGACCGGAAACATTGCTGCCGCCAAATTGGTCGGTACCGCGATCGCCGAGGCTGCCAAAGAAAAGCAGATCTCGAAGGTCGTATTCAATCGCAATGGGTTTCTCTACCACGGGCGCGTAAAGGCCCTGGCAGAAGCGGCCCGCGAAGCGGGGCTCAAGTTCTAATATGGCGACCATCGTTCGAACCTCACGAATCAATCCCAACGACTACGAACTCAACGACCGGGTTATCTATATCAACCGCGTGGCCAAAGTTGTGAAAGGTGGTCGTCGCTTCAGCTTCAGTGCGCTGGTGGTGGTCGGCGACGGCGCCGGTATCGTCGGCGTCGGGCTGGGCAAGGCTGGCGAAGTTCCCGAGGCCATTCGCAAGGGTGTAGAGAAGGCGCGCCGAGCGCTGGTGAGAATTCCGCTGATCGACGGCCGGACCATTCCCCACGAGGTGCTCGGACGCTTTGGAGCCGGTCGCGTGCTGCTGAAGCCCGCATCGCCGGGTACTGGCGTGATCGCGGGTGGACCCGTGCGCGCAGTGGTGGAGTCTGCAGGGGTGCACGACATCCTGACCAAGACCATCGGATCCAATACACCGCGCAACGTCGTCAATGCGGTCATGGTCGGCCTTCTCGAGTTGCGTGATCCCGAGGCGCGGCTTGCCGAACTTGGACGGCGATCGTCATGAGCGACAAGAGAGTTCGCGTCAAACAGGTCAAGAGCGAAATTGGATTCAATCGCAAGCAGCGTGCGACCTTGCGTGGCCTGGGCCTGCGTCGGATCAATCACACGGTCGATCTGGAGGACACTCCGTCGGTTCGTGGGATGATCTACAAAGTCAGGCACCTCGTTGTGGTAGTGGAGGACTGAGGATGTTGGATCAACTGAAGAAGAGCCGTGGATCGACCCACCCCCGCAAGCGCGTAGGGCGTGGCCCCGGTTCCGGCAGTGGAAAGACCTGTGGTACTGGCGTCAAGGGCCAGGGCACCCGATCGGGCATGAAGATCAAGCCCTGGTTCGAGGGTGGTCAGATGCCCTTGCAGATGCGCCTGCCCAAACGCGGATTTCACAACCGATTTCGGACCAACGTCGAGATCGTCAATCTGAATGATCTCAGCAGGCTCGGCGACGGCGCCTCTGTTGACGCGGCCTCCTTGCTCGGTGCGGGATTGATCCGCGGAACCGCAGGGGCTCTGGTCAAGCTGCTCGGCAATGGCGAAGCGCCCAAGAATCTCGCAGTCAAGGTCAACCGCATCAGTGCGAGTGCCAAAGAGAAGATCGAAGCCGCCGGCGGATCCGTGGAGTTGCTCGGGTGATCGGAGGCATTCACAACATCGCTCGAATTCCAGAGTTGCGTGCGCGTATCTTGTTTACGTTTGGCATGCTCGCGGTCTATCGGGTCGGATGTGCTGTGGTGACCCCCGGCATCGACACCGCTGTGATTCGCGACTTCTTCGAACAGATGTCGAGCACCGTGTTCGGGATGATGAACCTCTTCTCGGGTGGTGCGCTGCAGCAGATGTCGATCTTTTCCCTCGGCATCATGCCCTATATCAGCGCCACGATTATTTTTCAGCTTTTGACGGTGGTGATCCCGCAGCTCGAGCAACTCAAGAAGGAAGGCGAGCAGGGCCAAAAGAAGATCAACCAGTGGTCGCGCTACGCGACGATCGTGCTCGCGTTGTTCCAAGGCATGTTGATCGCCTCGGCGCTCGAGAGTGGTTCATTTGGCCAGGGTGCAGTGGTGAATCCCGGCTGGGGCTTCCGGCTGATGACGATGATCACGCTCACCACCGGTACGGCGTTCATCATGTGGCTCGGCGAGCAGGTGACCGAACGCGGCATCGGTAACGGTATTTCGCTCGTGATCTTTTCGAGCATCGTCGTCGCAATTCCGTCGGGCATCTTCCAGATGGTCGAATTGCTGCGCACCGATCAATTCAGTCCGCTTCAGGTGATCTTCCTGATGATGTTCATGGTGGTCTTGATTGCCGGCGTCGTGTTCGTCGAGCGCGCCCAGCGCCGGATTCCCATCCAGCACGCGCGCCGGGTCGTGGGCAAACGCGTGTCCCAGGGTGGCATGAGCTATTTCCCGTTGCGCGTGAATACGGCCGGGGTCATTCCGCCGATCTTCGCGTCGTCACTCCTGATGATTCCCGCGACCCTGCGGCAGTACACGGATTCGCCCGCGGTCCAGCAGTTGATCGATACCCATCTAAATCCCGGCGGGCTGACGTACAACCTCGTCTACATGGGGTTGATCATTTTCTTTTGTTTCTTCTATACCGCCATCGTGATCAACCCGGTCGATGTGTCTGACAACATCAAACGCATGGGCGGCTACATCCCCGGAATCCGACCGGGAGCCAACACGGCCAACCACATTGACAAGGTATTGAGCCGCCTGACCTTCATCGGGGCAGCTTACGTTGCCTTGATTTGTATCGTGCCCGTCATCCTGGCCGGTCGCATGAACATTCCATTCTATTTCGGCGGCACGGCCCTGTTGATCTGCGTGGGTGTCTCCCTCGACACCATCGGGCAGATCGAAGCGCATCTCGTGTCGCGTGAGTACGACGGCTTCGTCAAGGGTGGCCGGATCCGCGGGAGACTCGGCCGATGAGTGCCATGCGCATCCTGCTACTTGGAGCTCCGGGCGCCGGAAAGGGCACTCAGGCATCCGTGCTGATCGAACGCCTGAGCATTCTGCATGTTTCAACGGGGGACATGCTTCGCAAGGCCGTCGCCGACGGAACCGAGATCGGTCTCAAAGCCAAGGCAGTGATGGACGCAGGCCAGCTCGTCAGCGACGACATCGTGATCGCGATTGCCGAGGAGCGCCTGGGGCAGCCCGACGCTGTCAAGGGATTCGTGCTCGACGGTTTTCCGCGCACCCGGGCCCAGGCCGAAGCGCTCGACAACATGCTCAACAAACTCGGAACACCGCTCGAGCGCTGCGTCGCCGTGACGGTCGAACCCGAGGCTGTGGTCCAGCGACTTCTCAAGCGCGCTGAGCTCGAGGGACGCAGGGACGACAACGAAGAGACCATCCGCGAACGGATGCGCGTCTACGACGCCCAGACCGCACCCTTGCTCGAGTTCTACAGAAACAGCGGCATCCTGTCGGAAGTGGATGGCATGGGAACGGTGGAGGAGGTTTCGGCGCGAGTCGAAACCGCATTGTCGGGCCCATGAATTACGCAGAAAACATCCCGATTCGCAGCCGCCGAGAGATCGAGCGTATGCGGGAGTCGAGCCGACACGTTGCTGAGATCCTCCTGGTGTTGCGAGAAATGGCCGTGCCGGGGCTCAAGACAGCCGACTTCAACCTCAAGGCGGAGGAGATGATCGAAGAGCGTGGGCTTATCTCCTCATTTTTCGGATATGGGCCCGGTGGGCTCCCGCCGTATCCGGCGACGGTTTGCGTCTCGCTGAACGAAGAAATCGTGCATGGAATTCCGGGGTCGCGAGAACTTCGAAAAGGCGACATACTGAGCCTCGATTTTGGGATTATTTGTCAGGGATTTCACGGGGATTCGGCGGTCACGGTGCCGATCGGCCCGATAAGCGAAGAAGCGGAATCGCTGCTCGAGGTGACCCTCGAGTGTCTCAATCTCGGGATCGAGCAGATGGTGCCCGGTAAGCGATTGTCGGATATCGGCCACGCAGTGGAAACTCGGGCCGATGCTGCGGGCTACTCGGTGGTCCGTCAGTTTGTCGGTCACGGAATTGGACGTCAACTTCACGAACCGCCGCAGATCCCGAATTACGGACGCCCGGGGCGCGGCCCTCGATTGCTGCCCGGAATGGTCTTCGCGGTCGAACCGATGGTGAACGTTGGAACAGAAAAGGTTCGCATGCTCGAAGACGAGTGGACGGCGGTGACCGCGGACGGCGGTTTGTCGGGACATTTCGAGCACACGGTGCTGATCACGGAGAATGGGCCAGAGGTTTTGACCCGAATCGAAGGTTCGCACTGACATGATCAAGTGCTCGAGATTGGGTACGCGAGTTTAAGTGCGTCAAGAGCAGCGTAGGTAGGAGAAGTGAAATGAAGGTTCGGGCATCGGTCCGCAAGATGTGTGACAAGTGCAAAATCATTCGCCGCAAGGGCGTCGTGCGCGTGATCTGCGAAAACCCCAAGCACAAACAGCGACAGGGATAGCGTTATCAATGAGATCGGTTAGTACGAAAAGTTTTTGAGGCAGCGGCAGTAGCTGCTGCGCAGTGTCGGGACACGGCACGGAGGACAAGACATGGCACGAATCGCGGGTATCGATTTGCCCCGCAACAAGAGGATCGAGATCTCTCTCACGTATATCTACGGAGTCGGGCGCAAGACGGCTCTGAAGATCTGCGGGCTCACGGATATCGATCCGGGGACGAAGACCGATCACCTCAATGAGTCGGAGGTGATCAAGCTTCGCGAGGTGATCGAGCGAGACTTCATTGTCGAGGGCGATCTCCGGAGAAGCGTCAACCAGAACATCAAGGTTTTGATGGACATCGGTTGCTATCGCGGATTGCGCCATCGCCGGGGGCTCCCCGTTCGCGGGCAGCGCACGCACACAAATGCTCGAACACGCAAGGGGCCGCGCAAGACGGTCGCCGGAAAGAAGAAGGCTTAGCGTTTCATGGCAGTCAAGAAAAAAGTCGTCAAGAAGAAGGTCAAGAAGAACGTCCAGACGGGCATCGCCCATATTCAGTCTACGTTCAACAACACCATCATTACGATCACCGACGTCGGTGGTGCGACGCTCGCATGGTCGAGTGCAGGCCAGGAAGGCTTCAAGGGTTCGCGCAAGTCGACACCCTTTGCAGCCCAGATGGCGGCCACGACCTGCGCCAAGAGCGCAATGGAACACGGCGTGCGCACCCTGGGCGTCTATGTCAAGGGTCCAGGGGCAGGACGCGAATCGGCTCTGCGAGCCCTTCAGGCTGCAGGAATGAAAATTACGATGATCAGGGACGTGACACCGATCCCGCACAATGGCTGTCGGCCGCCGAAACGGCGACGCGTCTAAACGCCGGGAACGGCCAAAGAAAGGCTTTATTCATGGCACGATATTTGGGATCCGCATGTCGTCTATGCAGGCGAGAAGGCACCAAGCTCTTTTTGAAGGGCGACCGCTGTTTTAGCGAGAAGTGCGCAATCGAGCGCAGAGCGTATCCGCCGGGAATGCACGGTCAGGGTCGAGCTCGCTTCTCGGACTACGGTGTTCAGCT
Source organism: Myxococcales bacterium (assembly GCA_022563535.1). Taxonomy (NCBI): domain Bacteria; kingdom Pseudomonadati; phylum Myxococcota; class Myxococcia; order Myxococcales; species Myxococcales bacterium. The sequence goes on along the minus strand of JADFNE010000002.1, from coordinate 150,589 downwards.
GCGCGAAAAGCAGAAGGTAAAGCGCATGTATGGACTGCTCGAAAAGCAGTTTCGCCGAACCTTTTTCAAGGCTTCCTCGATGAAGGGACAGGCTGGCGAGAACCTGCTGATGCTGCTCGAGCGACGACTCGACAATGTCGTGTTTCGCATGGGCTTTGCGACGTCTCGAAACGAATCCCGCCAACTGATCAAGCACGGACACTTTACGGTGAACGGTAAGAAGGTGACCACGCCGTCGATCCTCGTGCGACCGGGCTGGAAGATCGGACTTCGCGAGAAATCCCGGAACGTGGCCCGAATCGTCGCAGCCCTGGATGCCCTCGAAGGACGGAGCTTGCCCCAGTGGCTCGAAATTGAAAAAACCTCGAGCGAGGGCACGGTCAAGCAATTGCCCGTACGTGACGACATTACGCTGCCGATCGATGAGCAGCTGATCGTCGAACTCTATTCGCGATAAGTGTGGCGATCGGTACGGCGATCAATCACGAACCAACCCGATTGCTCAAGTAGCAGGGGCAATCGGAGTACCCATTCAAGGGGGAAGTAGCTTATGCAAGAGCAGCTGATCGGACGGAATTGGCGCGAACTGATCCGCCCTCGCCGACTTGAAGTCGACGAAGAAAGCAGCACCAATGTCTATGCGCGTTTCAGTTGTGAGCCGCTGGAGGGTGGTTTTGGCGTGACCCTCGGCAACGCATTGCGCAGGGTCCTGCTGTCGTCGCTGCAAGGCGCGGCCATTACGAGTGTTCGTCTCAACGGCGTCCTTCACGAGTTCTCGACCATGCAGGGCGTACTCGAAGACGTCGCGGACGTGATCCTGAATCTCAAGGAAGTGCGTCTTCGCATGCACACCGACGGACCAAAAATTCTTCGCATTCAGAAGAAGGGTGAGGGCGTAATTCGCGCGGCGGATCTGGTGTCCGATGACCAGGCCATCGAAGTGATGAACCCCGATCTCAAGCTCTGCACCCTCGGCGCGGAGGCTGAATTCGAACTCGAGGCGACGGTCAATTGGGGCAAAGGCTACGTGCTCGCCGAGAAGCACGGCAGCGAAGACCTGCCGATCGGCACCATTCCGATCGATTCGTCGTTTTCGCCGGTCCGCCGAGTCAACTACACCGTGACTCCGGCTCGCGTTGGGCGACAGACGGACTACGACAAACTGAGCCTCGAGATCTGGACGGACGGCACCTTCGAGCCCGCAGATGCGTTGGCCTTCGCGGCCAAGATTGTGAAGGAACACGTTTCCATTTTCATCAATTTCGACGAGCCGGAAGAAATGGCCGAGCCTCTGGCAGAAGAGCCCGAGCCGCTCAACCCAAATCTCTTCCGCCCAGTCGACGAACTCGAACTCTCGGTTCGCTCCGCCAATTGTCTCCAGAATGCGAATATCCGCTTCATTGGAGAGTTGGTGCAACGCACCGAATCCGAGATGCTGAAGACCAAGAACTTCGGCCGGAAGTCACTCAACGAAATCAAGGAAACCCTGGCCGAGATGAGTCTCAGCCTCGGGATGACTATCGAGAACCTGCCCGCGCGGCAGGAACTCGAGCGCATGCGCGAACAGCGCGAGGCTTAGTAGGGGCAACTTGTCATGAGGCATCGCAAGAGCGGAACCATTCTTGGGCGCAGTAGCTCCCACCGAAAGGCCATGTTTCGCAACATGGTGACGTCGCTGCTCGAGCACGAGCAGATCCAGACGACCGACGCCAAGGCGAAGGAAGTGCGACGTTGGGCCGAAAAAATGATCACCCTGGGCAAGCGGGGAGATCTTCACGCGCGCAGGACCGCGCTCAGGATCGTCCGCAGCAAGGACGTGACAGCCAAACTCTTCGACGAGTTGGCCGATCGCTATCGCGATCGCCCAGGAGGCTACACCCGGATCATCAAGCTCGGGAACCGCGTCGGCGACGCCGCCGCGATCTCGTTGATCGAGTTGGTGGATCGCCCCGAGGCCTGAACCGCGCAGCACTGATCCGATTCGAGGAGTGAGTCCCTGGCCGACGACCCGACGACACCACCGTCGACTGAATCGCAAACGTCACCTGCCACGAGTTCGCCCGGCTGGCTTCGGCCTGTTCTTCGACCTGTAGTGGTGATCGCCGTCGTGGCCCTGGGCCTGGGCGTCATGTCGCTTCGCGAGGAAGTGGACAGCCCGGTCGCTCGTGGCCTCGAGGCGCCTGCATTCAGTCTCCCCGTGTTGGGGGGGGAGGGCACGGTCAACCTCGTGGATACCCGGGGCCAGGTGGTCTTGCTCAACTTCTGGGCGACCTGGTGCAAACCCTGCGAAGACGAAATGCCCGCGATGGATCGCCTCTACCGTTCATTAGCAGCGGAGGGCTTCGAAATGCTCGCGGTTTCGGTCGACGAAGAACCCGAAGCCGTGGAGAAGTTTCGCCAGCGGCTCGGGGTCAGTTTTCCGATCCTTCTCGATCCCCATCAGGAAGTTTCTCGCCGCTACCAGACGACCGGTTTTCCCGAGTCCCTGTTGATCGACCGGGATGGCATGATCGTCGAGCGCTACATCGGCCCGCGGGAATGGGATCATGCAACCTACGCAAAACGAATCCGAAAGCTGCTGAAGAAAAGCTGATTCGCCCGCGGGTATCGGGTAGTCTCCCATGCGGTTGGTGAAGCGGCGGGGTCCACTGGGGGGAGTGGTGAGGGCGTTCTGGCTCATTTCGGCGCTTTTCGCGGCAGTTCTGGGTCTGGCGACCGCAGATCGCGAGTCGGGCTTGCCCATGTGGTTCGAGCTGCGCGAAGAACGCCGGGCATCCGAAAATCGGATCGCACAGCTTCGGACTGAGGTTGAAAACCTACATTCCGAAATTGAGGCCTTGGAAAATGACCCTCTCGCAATGGAGCGGGCCATTCGCGAGGTCTTGGAGTTTGCACGACCCGGTGAGACCGTAATCCGATTCGTCGAACATGACAACGGTGTCGCCCTTCGCCTGAACTAGCCGTACTGAACTAACTGGTTCCAGAGAGACACTAGTTAGAGGGGGCAGGGCGCGAACGTCATGCGCGAACAATTACTCGAAAAACTGCAGGCTGCACTGGCCGATTTGCTGCAAGAAGCTGGCGACGCGGGAGAGGTCCCGACCGCAGTACTAGAAATCCCGCGACAGAAAGACCACGGCGATTTCGCAACCAACGTTGCCATGACCCTGGCAAAACGTCTGCGCAAAGCTCCCCGCGAAATCGCAGCAAGCTTGATCGACCGGCTTGGCGACGCCGCCGGCTTGCTGAAGAGCAGCGAAATTGCGGGGCCGGGCTTCATTAATTTCCGGTTGGCGGAAAACAACTGGCAAAATCTCCTGCGCGAAATCGTCGAAGCGTCGGATCGCTACGGGTCACAAGATTTCGGAAACAACCAGAAGGTTCAGGTCGAGTTCGTTTCCGCAAATCCGACGGGTCCATTAAGTACGGGGCACGGACGCCAGGCCATTCTCGGAGATGCGATCTGTCGCCTGCTCGAATTTACCGGCCACGACGTGACGCGGGAGTACTACTTCAACAACGGCGGCCGCCAGATGCGGGTCCTCGGGGAATCGGTCAGGGCGCGCTACTTCGAGCGGCTCGACAAGGCGGCTCCCCCGAGCGAGCAAGCCATGGCGGACCCCGAGAACGCCTGGCAAGAAGAACGAAACGGGTTGCCCGTATTGTTTCCAAAAGATGGTTACCAGGGAGACTACATCGGTGACATCGCCGGGAGTCTGATCGAAGAGTTTGGCGATGGGTTACTCGACGAACCTGGAGACGGTGTGTTCCGGGAGCGAGCCCAGAAAACGATCTTCGCGGAAATTCGCGCCACCCTCGACCGGATCGGAATCACCTTCGACGTCTACTACGACGAACAATCGCTCTACGACGAGGGCAAGATCGATGCTGCGGTCGAAGACCTCCGCGCCAAGGATCTGATCTACGAAGCAGACGGAGCGGTTTGGCTGCGCTCGACATCCCTGGGGCTCGACCGCGACCGCGTCGTCATCAAGAGCAGCGGCGAACCCACCTATTTGCTGCCGGACATCGCCTATCACCGAGAGAAATTTCGCCGGGGTTTCGAGGCCATCATCGACGTCCAGGGAGCTGACCATATCGAGCAGTTCCCATTCGTCACCTCGGCGACCGCGGCCTTGGGCTTCGACGCCAAGCAGATCGAACTGGTGCTGCATCAATTCGTCACGATCACCCGGGGTGGTGAACAGGTCAAACAATCGACCCGTAAGGCCACCTTCATCACGATCGACGAGCTGCTCGACCAGATCGGCACCGACGTGTTCCGCTTCTTCATGGTCGAGCGTCGGGCGGATAGCCACCTCGATTTTGATCTCGATCTGGCCCAGGACAAGAATTGGCGGAAGAACCCCACCTACTACATCCAGTACACCTACGCGCGCTCGTGTGGTTTGGAGCGCAAGGCAAAAGAAGCGGGTGTCGCGATGCCGGGCCCGGGTGATTTCGATCCTTCCCGTCTCGAACTCGACGAAGAAATCGAGATTGTCCGGAAGCTCGCCGAGTTTCCGGACTTGGTTTCGCGCGCCGCGAAGTCCCGGGAGCCCCACCATATTGCCTATTACTTGCGAGACCTTGCCGGTTTGTGGAGCCCCTATCTACAGGACGGCAAGCGACATCGCATCCTTTCTGACGACGAATCCCTGACTGCCGCTAGACTGGGTCTATCTCTCGCCGTGCGTGTCGCCTTGAAAAACGGACTTGCCCTGCTGGGCATTTCAGCACCGGAGCAAATGTAATGGCCGAAAGATCGCGTGCGTCAAAGCGGGCATCGAGTCCGAGCTGGCTCGCTAGCTTGATGGGTGCCGTATTCCTGATTTCCGCTGGCTTCATGTTGGGACTGGTGGTGGGTGTGGTGAAGGAAGAACCCGAACTCGTGCTGGGACATCTCGCCGGCCAGAGCGAAGAAATTCGCTGGTCCGAACAAGGGGCTGAACTGGGCACGCCCGACGTGGCGGCCCGAGGGCCCTTCCTCGATTCGCCCGAGGACTTCGCCGCAGATCAGGGCTGGTCGGACGCCGCTATTGCGATCGATCCGCCAGCACTGGGAGCAGTAGCCGAAACTGCGGCTGCTGAAGACATGGCATCTCGGGGCTACGAAGTGCCGCAGTCCCGCTTGATCTCGTCTCTGCCAGCGCCCCAGCGCCCAGCCTCAAAGACTCTGGGGAGCGCACAGCTCCGGGGCTTCAGCGTCCAGGTAGGTGCGTTTGCCGAGAGCGTATCTGCGGACCGCATCAGCGAGGATCTGCGGAGCAAGGGGTTCTCGGTCTACATCACTCCTTCGGCCGGCTCGCGAGACGGCCGCTGGCGCGTACGCGTTGGTCCGATGGATACCCGCGCAGAAGCTCTTGAAGTTGCCCGGAAGCTCAAGACCCAGGAGGGGCTACCGACATGGGTCCTGAGTGAAGGAGGCAACTGAGCCGTCGCGCTCGATCCTTCACCGCAGGTTCGTTCTCGCATCCCCCCATCCGCTTGCATCGTCTGCACCGCAGCGGTGCAGAGGAATGAGGGATCCAGGTGAATCCTCGCATCGCCGCAAAGCCTCGCAGATGAACTCATGACTTCGCACTATCTCGTCCTCGGAAAGAATGGCCAACTGGGCCAATGTCTGACGCAGCAACTCGCGCGCATGCCGAATGCCGCGCTGCTGGCGGCCTATGGGCGCGATGAACTCGACATTGCGGATCGCGCAGCGGTGTCGAATCTGGGCAACGGCCTTTCGTTGGATCTCGATCGAGACAACAAATCGAGGGAATCGGTCTGGGTTCTGAACGCGGCGGCTTATACGGCGGTCGATCTTTGTGAATCCGAGAAAGACGCCTGCCACGCCGTCAACGGAGCGGGACCCGGCAATCTGGCCGATTGGTGTCGCGAACACCGAGCGGGGCTCGTGCACCTGTCGACCGACTACGTCTTTGGGGGAGATGCGACTGCGCCGTATCGTGAGACGGATCGGCTGGCACCTGGAACCGAGTACGGTCGCAGCAAACTCGCGGGCGAGCAACGCGTTCTCGAGAGCTTGCCGAGTGCGTGGGTGATACGGACCAGTTGGGTGTTTGGCCCCGGCAAGAACTTTGTCGGAGCGATTGTGCGTCAGGCTGTCCTGCGCGGAGCGGGGAAGGCCGAAGGGCCACTGAGAGTGGTCGACGATCAGGTGGGTTGTCCCACTTACGCGGCGGATCTGGCGGGTGCGATTCTCGAATTGACGGAGATCAAAGGCGCCAACGAGGGTGGATTGCTTCATCTTTCAAACACCGATCCGTGTACCTTCTGGGATTTCGCCAGGGCGATACTCGACGGCACGGGCTACGGTGATCTCCAGATCGACCGAATCAAGACCGGTGATTTTGTGACCCCTGCGCCGCGGCCGGCGTACTCCGTCCTCGATGGTTCCAAAGCCGAATCCCTGGGCATCAACTTGCGCAGCTGGCGCGAAGCCCTCGACGACTATCTGCAAAGCGAACATTTTGTGGCGCTGCACCGCACGCTCCGCGCGGAGGCGCAAGCGGCCCAATGAAATCGTTTCCCCGAGAATTCATCCGCAACTTCTGCATCGTGGCGCACATCGACCACGGCAAGAGCACACTGGCCGATCGCCTGATGGACGCAACCGGCGCAGTGAGCGAACGCGACAAACAGGAACAACTGCTCGACAGCATGGATATCGAGCGCGAGCGGGGCATCACCATCAAGGCCCAGACCGTGCGAATGGTTTACCGCGCAAACGATGGCCGCGATTATCTGCTCAACCTGATCGACACCCCCGGTCATGTCGATTTTTCCTACGAGGTTTCCCGTTCGCTCTCGGCCTGCGAGGGGGCGATCCTGGTGGTGGACGCCGCTCAGGGGATCGAGGCCCAGACCCTGGCCAACACCTATCTCGCGATTGACGCCGATCTCGAAATCATTCCGGTGGTGAACAAGATCGATCTGCCCTCGGCGGATCCCGATCGCGTGGCCCAGGAAATCGAGGACGTCGTGGGCCTCGACGCCGCCGATGTCATCCCGGTTTCTGCAAAGTCGGGTCAAGGCGTCGGCGACTTGCTCGAAGCCATCGTCGCCAGGGTTCCGCCACCGGCGGGAGATATCGAGGCTCCGACTCGAGCCCTGGTCTTTGACGCCTGGTTCGATACTTACGTGGGCGCGGTGATGTTGGTGCGGGTGATGGAAGGCAAGCTCAAGAAACGAGACCGCATTCGCTTCATGATCAAGGGGACTGAGCGCGAGATCAACCAACTCTTCGTGCTGACGCCGACCCGAGTCGAAATCAACGAGTTGGGTGCGGGAGAAGTGGGCGCCGTGATCGCCGGTGTCAAGACGCTATCGGACGTGAAGGTCGGCGACACGATCACCTGCCTCGACAAACCCGCCAGCGATCCGCTGCCCGGCTTTCAGGAAGTCAAGCCGATGGTGTTCGCCGGCCTGTACCCGGTGATCGCCGAAGACTACGAAGACCTCAAGGCATCGCTGGAAAAACTCAAGATCAACGATTCTTCGTTTGGCTACGAACCGGAAACCAGCATGGCACTCGGGTTTGGTTTTCGCTGCGGCTTCCTCGGTTTCTTGCACGCCGAAATCATTCAGGAGCGGCTCGAGCGCGAGTATCATCTCAATCTCATCACTACCGCGCCAACCGTGCGGTATCGGGTGATACCGAAAAAGGGAGAGCCCTTCGAAATCGAAAGCCCCGCGGCGTTGCCCGACACGATGGATATTCAGGACATCGAAGAACCCGTGGTGCTGGCCACCATCCATGTACCGAGCGAATTTCTCGGTCAGGTTCTCGGCTTGTGCCAGGATCGCCGCGGTGTCCAAAAGGACATGACGGTACACGGGTCGCGGGTGCAGGTTCGATATCTGCTTCCCCTGAATGAGATCGTGACGGACTTCCACGACAAACTGAAGAGCGCGACCCGCGGCTATGGCTCCTTCGACTACGAACTCGAGGGCTACCACCCGGCGCAGTTGATCAAACTCGACATTCTCGTCAACGGCGACCCGGTCGACGCGCTCTCGTTGATCGTCCACCGTGACTACGCCCAGTCTCGGGGCGCCGAACTCACCCGGAAACTCAAGGAGTTCATTCCTCGCCAGCAGTTTACGGTGGCCATCCAGGCTGCCATTGGGACCAAGGTCATCGCGCGCACCACGGTCAAGGCATTGCGCAAGAACGTGACCGCGAAGTGCTACGGTGGCGACATTACGCGCAAGCGAAAGCTGCTCGAGAAGCAAAAGGCTGGAAAAAAGAGAATGAAAATGGTGGGTTCCGTCGAAATTCCCCAGGAAGCTTTCTTGGCTGCGCTAAAACTTGGTGACTCATGAGTTCGTCGAAAGATTCTGCACTCCCCAAGGATGGCGATGAGGACGGTGTGCACGATCCTGGCATTTCTCGTACCGCCGCCATCCGCGAACAGATCACAACCCTCGTGTTGGCCGTGGCCATTGCCTTGACGATTCGCTCCATGGTGATCGAGCCCTTCCGCATACCCTCGGGTTCGATGTTTCCGACCCTGTTGATCGGCGATCACCTGTTCGTCAACAAATTCATTTACGGAGCCAAAATCCCTTTCACCGACTACCGGCTGCCGGGGCTGCGCGCTCCGAAGCGGGGCGACGTCGTGGTGTTCGAGGTAGCCCGAGATTCCGAGAGCCGGGGAACCGGTGGCATTATTCCGGCCGATCGCCGTCCGGGTGCGCCGCGTGAAGACTTTGTAAAGCGAATCGTGGGGCTCCCCGGAGATCGGGTCGAGATCCGACACGGCGATCTCTTCATCAACCACAAACGGGTCGAAAAGGCGCCGCTTGCGCCGACTTTCACAGACGACGAGGGCGTCGAGTTGGATCGCTACGACGAGACCCTGGGCGAGTGTCTACACGAGATGCTCGACGATCCGGGGAAGCGCGGGCTGTCCCGCACCCCGCTGGTGGTGGAGCCCGGTCGCTACTTCATGATGGGCGACAACCGCGACAACTCCAACGACAGCCGGGCGTGGGGCACGGTTCGCCTCGAAGAGATCAAGGGACCGGCGTTCATCATCTACTGGTCGTGGAACTCAGCGGGCAACTTCTTTCATCTGCTCAACCCGTTCAACTGGTTCACCGTCGAAAAACGCTGGAGCCGGGTTTTCCAGGGCATTCACTGCGCCCCGACGGAACTGGAGCGCTAGGTCGACCCATTCTCCAGCTGCAGCGCAGCTCCACCCGCGGGCGATTCATCCGCAGCTTCAGGGCATTCTCAGAGTGAATCGGGCCGATCGATTGACCTGCGCGGGGCAGACGGTATGATGCTCCCGCAACGAGAAACGCACCTTTTAACTTCGTCCTGTGAGACGAAGAAAGGTTCGAACGGACATGCCCACCCAGCCTCCCCCCCATTCGTCTGAATTGTCTCTGTCAGGGACGCGCCCAATGCCTGCCCCGGCAAGCTCCGTTGTTCTCGACGACCTCGCCATCCAGCGCTCTCTCACGCGAATGGCCCACGAGATCGTCGAACGCCACGCGGATCTGTCAAAGCTCTATCTCGTCGCAATTCCCAACGGCGGCGTTCCCCTGGGCCGAATTCTCCAACGGAATCTTGAATCGATCTCCGGCGTCAAATTGCCCCTGGGCATCCTGGATACGACGCTGTACCGCGACGATCTGACGCGCAATGGTGTACGCCCGCCGCTGCGGATCACCGAAATGCCCTCGTCGGTGGACGAGCGAGTGGTGCTAATCGTCGAAGACGTCGTGAGCACCGGACGAACGATTCGCGCCGCAATGGATGCGATGATCGATTTCGGCCGACCCACGAGCGTGCAGGTCGTGGCGTTGGTCGATCGCGGCCACCGCGAGCTACCGATCAAGATCGACTACGTGGGCAAGAACATCCCCACCTCAGTCGGAGACAAGGTCAAGTTTCGCGGCAAGGACGGCGGCGAACTCGAGGCGCCATTTGAAGTCGTCTTGATCGCGAATGAAACATCCGACCGGAACCCGGCCGGCGATTCATTGGAGGCAAATCCATGATCGGCAGGGATCTCCTCGGCATTGCCGACCTCTCACGGGAGCAAATCGAATCGATCCTCGAGACCGCGGTCAGGATGCAGGAAGTCGGAAGGCGCGAAATCAAGAAGGTCCCCTCGCTGCGCGGTCGCACCATCATCAACCTCTTCTTCGAAGACTCGACGCGCACCCGCTCTAGTTTCGAGATTGCAGGCAAACGCCTTTCCGCAGACGTGGTCAATTTTTCGCCCTCGAGTTCGAGCCTCAATAAGGCGGAGAGCATTCTCGATACCGCGAAAACCCTGGACGCGATGGATCCCGATTGCGTGGTGGTCCGGCACAAGGTCGCAGGGGTTCCTCAGCGCATCGCCGAGTTGCTCAAGGCTCCGGTGATCAATGCCGGGGACGGGGCGCACGAGCATCCCACCCAGGCCCTGCTCGACTTGCTCACGGTGTATCAAGAAAAAGGTCGCCTGGACGGCCTCACAGTCGCCATCATTGGCGACATCGCTCACTCCCGGGTGGCGCGCTCGAATATCTATGGTTTCTCCAAAATGGGTGCCGAGGTGCGGGTCGCCGGTCCGCCGTCGATGTTGCCCGCCCAGATCGAGGGACTTGGAGTCAAGGCCTACACATCTCTGCGCGAAGTGCTCGAGGGTGCCGATGTCATCATGGCGCTGCGGATCCAGAACGAGCGATTCAAGGGCGCCTTCTTCCCGAGCATTCGCGAATACTCCGCGACCTTTGGACTCGACCGGGCCAAGCTCCGCTACGCAAACGAAGACGCGATCGTGATGCACCCCGGACCGGTCAATCGCGGCGTCGAACTTTCTCATGAGCTCACGGATCACCGACCGAGCGTGATTCTCGACCAGGTGCGCAACGGAGTCGCTTTGCGCATGGCTTTGCTCTACCTGATCACGGGACGCAAACCTGATGAATCGAAGTAGTTTTTCCGATCAGCCGCCGCCGCGTAGCCAATGGTGGACCGTGAGTACGAACCCTCGAAGACGAGTTGGAGTAACACAGTGAAGCGAATCCTGATTCGCGGGGGCCGCATCCTCGACCCCGCATCCAATACTGACACCCAGGCCGATCTACTCATCGAGGACGGGAAGATCGCGGCCGTCGCCCCCGGACTGGACCCGGGACTCGCCGAAGTCATCGATGCAACGGGATACTGGGTGGCCCCGGGATTCGTAGACATGCACACGCACCTGCGCGAGCCGGGCCAGGAGTACAAAGAAGACATCCGTTCGGGGGGGCGGGCGGCGGCGGCGGGTGGCTTTACCTCGATCGCCTGCATGGCCAACACCGACCCGGTCAACGACGATCCGGCGGTCACCAAGTTCATCATCGATCAGGCCAAGAAGAACTCTCCGGTGCGGGTCTACCCGATCGCGGCTGCGACGATCGGTCTCGCGGGGGAGACCATGACCGAAATGGTCGCGCTTCACGAAGCCGGGGCAGTGGCCTTTAGCGACGACGGCCGCGGCACCGAGGATGCAAATGTGATGCGTCACCTGCTCGAGTACTCGACGCTGGTCGATGCCGTCATCATCGTGCATGCCGAAGACGAGTGCTTGCGAGCCGAGGGCGTCGTCAACGAGGGCCTCGTCTCTACCAGGCTCGGGTTGCCACCCAATCCGAGTGCGGCCGAAGAGATACGGGTGGCGCGAGACATCGCGCTTACGCGCATGGCTGGCGCACGCCTGCACATCGCCCACGTGAGTACCAAGCGCGCTGTCGACTACATTCGCGAGGCGCGGGACGAGGGTTTGCAGGTGACGGCGGAAGTCTCGCCACATCACTTGACCCTGACAGATTCTGAAACCCTCGGCTTCGACACCAGCACCAAGATGGCGCCACCCTTGCGCTCGAGCGAAGACGTGGCCGCTTGTCGTCAAGGCTTGATCGATGGCGTGATCGACGCTGTGGCGACGGACCACGCTCCACACGCGGTGTACGAGAAAGACGTCGAATTCATTGCCGCGCCGTGTGGCATTCTGGGCTTCGAAACGGCGTACCCAGTGGTGATGGACCTGGTGCGCAGCGGGGACATTACGCCGCTAGCCCTGATGGATCGGATGTCCCTGGGTGCTGTGAAGATCCTGGGTGTGCCCGGCGGCAGTCTCGCAATTGGGGCGGACGCCGACGTCGTCATCCTCGACCCCGAAGCCATCTGGAAGTACGACCCGGCAAACGGCTACTCGAAGAGCCGCAACTCTCCCTGGGCGGGACGGGAAATGGTCGGGCAGGTGGTCTACACCCTGGTCGGTGGCGACGTGGTCTTCGATCGACAGCGAGGAGTTCTTGCGCAATGAACCGCAAGCCCCCCGCTCCCGCCCGGTTGGTCTTGGCCGATGGAACCATCTATCGCGGTCGCGCGTTCGGTGCTTCCGCCTGCCGTCACGGTGAAGTCGTCTTCAATACGAGCATGACCGGCTACCAGGAAATCGTGAGCGACCCCTCCTACGCCGGCCAGATCGTGACGATGACCTATACCCAGATCGGCAACGTCGGCGTCAACCCCGACGACGCAGAGTCCCGCAGGCAATTTCTATCTGGCTTCGTCATCAAGGAACTGTCGTCGGCGCCGAGTAACTACCGCTCGCGAGGTTCTCTCTGCGATCTGCTCGCCGAATCGCGTGTGCCCGGCATCTCGGGGATCGACACGCGCGCGCTGGTCCGGCGAATTCGAGACCACGGCGCTCAAGTTGGCGTGCTCAGCACCGATCCCGCACAGCAAGATGAAGAGGAGTTGCTCGCCCTGGCGCGAACCTCCCCGGGCCTGGACGGACGCGACCTGGTCGCGGAAGTTACCTGCGAAGCGCCCTATGGCTGGAGCGAAGGCCGCTGGCCGGGCATCGAGGGTCAGCTGCCAAGAGCGCCTCGCCCGACGCCGACTTTCAAACTGGTGGCCTACGACTTTGGCATAAAGCGGAATATTTTGCGCTTGCTAGTCGACCACGGATTCGACGTGACCGTCGTGCCCGCGACGACGTCGGCAGCCGAGGCCCTGGCGCTCGAGCCCGATGCCATCTTTTTGTCTAACGGCCCCGGGGATCCGGCAGCAGTAGAGGGCGTGCAGTCCAACGTTCGGGAACTGGTCCGGGCCAAGCCCACGTTTGGAATTTGTCTCGGCCATCAGATTCTGGGACTCGCCCTCGGCGGTCGCACCCGCAAGCTCAAGTTCGGTCATCACGGCGGCAATCAGCCCGGACAAGACCTGGCCACCAAGAAGGTCGCGATCTGCGCCGAAAATCACGGATACGCGGTCGAAGCCGAATCCCTGCGCGAGGCCGGAGAGCCGGTCGAGATTACCCATGTCAACTTGAACGACGGCACGGTCGAAGGGCTTGCCCATCGCGAACTTCCGCTGTTCTCCGTGCAATATCACCCCGAGGCGTCACCTGGTCCTCACGATGCGTCCTATCTATTTGGCCGCTTTCGCGAAATGGTCGGGCGGGTGCTTTCGGGGGAGAAGGTCTCGGGCGCCGAGATCTGCGGATTCTAATTTCTGTGGCCGGAGCGACGCACTCGCCACCGCCGATCGAGGATTGAACCAAGTTGCCGAAGCGAGAAGACATCAAAACCATCATGGTGATCGGCAGTGGACCGATCGTGATCGGTCAGGCGTGCGAGTTCGACTACTCGGGGACCCAGGCCTGCAAGGCCTTGCGAGAAGAGGGCTACCGGGTCGTCCTGCTCAATTCGAATCCCGCCACCATCATGACCGATCCCGAAACCGCCGAGCGCACCTACATCGAGCCGATGACGGTGGAGGTGGTCGACCGCATCTTCGAGATCGAAAAGCCCGACGTGCTGCTTCCGACAATCGGCGGTCAGACCGCACTCAACCTCACGATCGATCTGTATGAAGCGGGCGTGCTGAAAAAACACGGCGTCGAGCTGATCGGTGCGAGCCTCGATGCCATCCGCAAGGCTGAGGATCGCGAACTGTTTCGCCAGGCGATGGAGAACATCTCGCTCAAGGTTCCGAACTCGGGCCTGGCGCACTCTCTCGAAGAGGCGAGGGAAATCGTCGCCGAAACCGGCATCCCCGCGATTATCCGCCCGAGCTTTACGATGGGCGGTACTGGTGGGAGCGTCTGCATGGAGGAGGCCGACTTCGACCGCCTGGTGCAGTGGGCGCTCGACCAGTCGCCGAGCCACGAATGTTTGATCGAGCAGAGCGTGCTGGGTTGGAAGGAATACGAACTCGAGATGATGCGCGACAAGGCGGACAACGTCGTGGTCGTGTGCACGATCGAAAACTTCGATGCGATGGGAGTCCATACCGGTGATTCCATCACTGTCGCTCCCGCCCAGACCCTGACCGACCGCGAGTACCAGGAAATGCGCGATGCTGCCGCTGCGATCATGCGCGAGATTGGCGTCGACACCGGGGGCTCGAACGTGCAGTTTGGAGTCAACCCCGACGACGGCAGTCTGATCGTGATCGAGATGAACCCGAGGGTGTCGCGCTCATCGGCTTTGGCTTCGAAGGCCACCGGCTTTCCGATCGCCAAGATCGCGGCCAAGCTGGCGGTCGGATACACCCTCGACGAGATTCGCAACGACATCACCCGGGAAACCCCGGCGAGCTTCGAACCCACGATCGATTACGTAGTCACCAAGATACCGCGCTTCACATTCGAAAAATTCCCCAACGCGGACAGCACGCTCACCACCCAGATGAAGTCGGTGGGGGAAGTGATGGCGATCGGGAGAACCTTCAAGGAGAGCCTGCAAAAGGCGATTCGATCCCTCGAAGTCGGCCACGCGGGTTTCGAATCGCCGGATCTTCCCGAGGGCGCTGCGGGGGATGAAATGCTCTGGGATTCGATCGATACCCCGCGGCCCGGGAGACCCTGGGCCATGATGGAAGCCTTGCGCCGGGGCGCCACGGTGGACGAACTCTACCGACGCACCGGGATCGACCCCTGGTTTTTGCGCCAGCTCGACGAGATCAGCGAGATGGAATCGCAGCTGTCCATGACGAGCTCTGGTGATCGACCCGAGATCCTTCGCGAAGCGAAGCAAATGGGCTTTTCGGACAAGCGGCTGGCCCAATTGTGGAACCTCGACGAATCGAACGTTCGGGCACTGCGCATCGAGAACGGGATCATTCCGGTTTACAAGCGCGTGGACACCTGCGGCGCCGAGTTCCACGCCGATACGCCGTACCTTTATTCGACCTACGAGGACGAGTGTGAGGCCTGGGTCAGCGATCGCAAGAAGGTGATCATCCTGGGCGGCGGACCCAACCGCATAGGCCAGGGGATCGAGTTCGACTACTGCTGTGTGCACGCGGTAATGGCCCTCAAAGAAGCAGGTTTCGAAACCATCATGGTCAACTGCAACCCGGAAACAGTTTCCACGGACTACGACACCAGCGATCGCCTCTACTTCGAACCGCTGACCCTCGAAGACGTGCTCTCAATTGTCGACAAGGAACAGCCCTTCGGCGTGATCGTTCAGTTTGGCGGGCAGACGCCGCTCAAGCTCGCAGTGGCGCTAGAAGAAGCGGGGGTTCCCATCTTGGGGACTTCGCCTGATGCGATCGATCGGGCAGAGGACCGGGAACGTTTTGACGATTTGCTCGAAAAGCTGCAGCTCAAGCGCCCCGCCGGCGCCGTTGCGCGAAGTGCTGAAGAGGCGGAGCGCGTGGCTTCACGCATCGGGTATCCGGTGCTGGTGCGCCCTTCGTATGTATTGGGTGGACGCGCCATGCAGATCGTCCAGGACGTTGAGGCCCTGCGCGACTACATGCGCTTCGCGGTAAAGGCGTCCCCCGAGCATCCCGTGCTGGTCGATCGCTTTCTCGCCGACGCGATCGAAGTCGATGTCGATGCGATCTGCGACGGAACCCGCGTGGTGATCGGCGCAATCATGGAGCACATCGAAGAAGCGGGTGTCCACTCGGGAGACAGTGCCTGCTCGCTGCCGCCGTACTCCCTCGACGGTGCGATCATCGATGAAATTTTGACTGCGACGCGCCGACTCGCTCTCGAACTCGGCGTGCGAGGGCTGATGAACGTCCAGTATGCGATCAAGAACGGCGAATTGTACGTCATCGAAGTGAACCCCCGCGCATCGCGCACGGTGCCGTTTGTCTCGAAGGCGATCGGTCGTCCACTCGCCAAGCTCGCAGCCAGGGTCATGATCGGGGAGAGCCTCGAATCACTCCGATTCACTCGAGAGATCGTGCCGAACTACTTCTCGGTAAAAGAAGCCGTACTTCCCTTTGTGAAGTTTCCGGGCGTCGACACCCTGCTCGGACCGGAGATGAAGAGCACCGGCGAAGTGATGGGGATCGATTCCGATTTTGGTAGAGCCTACGCCAAGGCCCAGATCCAGGCGGGCAACAGCCTTCCCACAAAGGGGCGACTATTTGTATCCATGCGCAGTGAAGATCACGTGGGCATCGTGGGGCCTGTCAAAGAGTTGATCGACTGCGGGTTCGAAGTGATTGCGACCCAGGGCACCGCAGAGACCCTGACGCGAGCTGGGCTCAGCGTCACCCAGGTCAACAAGGTCTACGAGGGCGCACCTCACTGCGTAGACGAAATCGAGGCTGGCCGCGTTCAACTCGTGTTCAACACCGTGGCTCCGGATCCCAAGGCGATTGGAGACTCGACGTCTATTCGTGTGGCGACACTGCAGCGCGGTGTTCCCTACTGCACCACGCTGGCCGCGGCCCGGGCTTCCGCGGGCGCGATTCGTGCGCTGTGCCGGGGGTCGATCGGTGTGCGGGCGCTCCAGGAGATTCACGCGCATCTTCCCGAAAGCGAGTAGGCGTTCTTGCGACCGGAACAATTACACTGTGTGGGGGCGGCAGCGTGAGTGCGTTTCACGGGGCATCGAAGCAACTGCTTCGCCCGCTTGCAAACGCCTCCGCGCGAAATTTTTCCGCCCTGGAAAAACTGTCCGACCTGGCCGCGGATGTGCGCCGCGCCTGTTCGCACTTCGACAATCTTGCGCTTCCCGAGGATCTGCGAGGGAGTGTGCGGGCACTCGCCGCCGACTTCACGCCCGAACTCGAAGGGCCCGCCCTGCGCGCCGCGGTCGCTTGCGCGATCGCGAAAGTCGAGGAGTGGTCGCAGCCCGAGTTCGCAGAACGCCTGCTCGCGCGGCCGGTGACCGCGGTCTCAGGAGTGGGGCCCAAGCGCGCCAAGTTGTTGGGCAGTCGTGGCCTGCGCACGGTGTCCGATCTCGTCTTTTATTTGCCGACCGACTACGACGACCGTCGCGCGCTGGCCAAGGTATGCGACCTCGAAGTCGGCCGACGCGCCACCTTCATCGGTGAGATCAGGAGCTTCGGCAGCAAATCTCTTCGCTCGGGGGGGCGCCATCGACGCATTCTCGAAGTGGTGATCGGCGACGAAACCGGCTCCATCAACTTGAAATGGTTTCAGTCGGCGGGGGCGATCGAGAAGGAACTCGAACCCGGGGCCCTGTTCCTGGTGACGGGAGACGTCAAGCGATACCGCTTCACCAAGGAGATCATCCACCCCGAACTCGAGCGCATCGGCGCGACCGGGGAGGCAGAGGAAAACGGCGAAGCCGATTTCGAGCAAACGGCCGATCGTCACCGCAACATCGTCCCGCATTATCCCGCACCCGAAGGCATTCCTCCGCGAACCCTGCGGAAACTGATCCGCAGTGCCGCAGACACGTACTCGGATCTGGTCGAGGGCTGCCTGCCGCAATCTCTGGTCGCCAGTCGCGGACTTCCCGAACCGGGCGCGGCATTGCGGCGCGTGCACGCCCCGGATCTGCACGCGGATCTTTCGCGCTATGAAGAATTCCGATCGCCATCGCACGAGCGTCTGGTACTCGAGGAGTTGTATTTGTTGCAGCTGGGGTTGGTTCTGCGCCGGGCCGCGCGTGCCCAGGTCCCGGGGATTGCGATCGACACCGCGGGAGATCGAGTGCGGGCCGCACCGCAATCGTTGCCCTTTGCGCTGACCTCTGCCCAGGCGCGAGTGTGGCGCGAGATCGCGGCTGATCTTGCAAAGCCCCATCCAATGAATCGACTGTTACAGGGCGACGTGGGTAGCGGCAAGACCGCCATTGCACTGTTGGCGGCGATCGCAGTGGCTGCAGACGGGCGTCAGGCCGCCCTGATGGCCCCCACGGAGCTCTTGGCAGAACAGCACTACCGGAGCCTACAGGCGCTCTCAGGGGCCAATCAGCGGATTCTGGGGCTACGCATCGGGCTGCTCACGGCGTCACTGCCCCGTGCTCGAGCCACGAAATTGCTGGCGTCACTCGCCGCCGGCGAGATCGATTTGATGCTCGGAACCCACGCGCTGATCCAGGACAAAGTGGTGTTTCGCGACTTGGCCCTCGCAATCGTCGATGAACAGCACCGCTTCGGAGTGTTGCAACGGGCGTCACTCATGTTCGGCGCCGAGGGTCGTATTGCGCCACATGTCCTGGTGATGACCGCGACTCCGATTCCCCGGACCCTGGCTCTCACCGGGTACGGCGATCTCGACTTGTCGGTGATCGATGAATTGCCTCCCGGTCGCAGTCCCACGGAGACCCTGCGCATGGGGGATGGGGACGGCGAGCGCATCATGGAATGCATTCGCGATACCGTGGCCCGGGGCGAGCAGGTCTATGTGGTCTATCCGCTGGTCGAAGAAAGCGAGAAGATCGATCTGCGTTCCGCCATGGAATCCGCCGAGCGCATCGGCGCGGCATTTCCAGATCTGCAGGTCGACTTGCTCCACGGTCGCCTCGATCCAGAGCGTCGCAACAGCGTGATGGATCGCTTTTCCCGGGGCCAAATCGACATCCTCGTGGCCACGACTGTGATCGAAGTCGGAGTCGATGTCGCGAATGCGAGCCTGATGGTCATCGAACATGCCGAACGCTTTGGCCTGGCCCAGCTTCACCAGTTGCGCGGCCGGGTGGGGCGCGGTGGGGCAAGCGGCACTTGTCTGCTGGTGTCGCGTGGGGGTGGCGGGGACGCCCGCGCGCGACTCGACGCCATGTTGCGGACGACCGACGGATTCAAAATCGCAGACGCGGATCTCGAAATTCGCGGTCCGGGCGAGTTTCTGGGAACCCGCCAAAGCGGAGACCTGGTCGATCTGCGCATGGCGGATCTGGTCCGCGACGCGGCGTTGGTCGAAGTGGCGCGCGACGCAGCGATCGAGACCATCGCGGCGGATCCGGGATTGGGAAATGCCCCGAGACTGATGCGGGCGGTCGAGGCCCATTGGGGAGAGCGGCTCGCCTTGATCCAGGTCGGCTAGTACAGCTTGCTCATGGGTTCACCGGAATTGATCCTCAGGGATTATCCCGAGCAACGTCTCAGTTTTTATTGAGTTCATCGTTTCTCGTCAAGCTTTCTCACTTTCGATCCGAGCAAATAGATAAGGTGAACGCCTGATAAATCGCTAGATCACAATCCGCGGGGGAGGGGGGCCAAAGTCATAGGAGATCTCCGGATGCGCTGGTCATCAGAACGCCTGGGCCGCAGTCTTGACTCGCGAGAACTGCGAGAAGACCTCGAACTCCAGATCCTGCTGGTAGAAGACAACCCGGACGACGCGGCGCTCATCTGCCATACCTTTGCCCACGCCGAACCGATTCACTTCGAGATTGATACCGCGCGGGATCTCGAGAGCGCGACTCGCTGCGTAGAGCGCTGTCAGTATGACGCCATGTTGCTCGATCTCGGGCTCCCGGACAGCTCGGGGGCGCTCACCTTTCAATGGGCTTGTCCTCATACCACGAGTTGTCCGGTGATTGTCTTGAGCGCGAGCGAAGATCCGCACCTGATCGCGACTGCGGGCAGCTATGGCATCTACGATTACTTGATCAAGGACTACATCAGCCGCAGTTCGCTGCCGGCAACCATCATCGAAGCGATCGCGAGCCACGCGCACCAATTTGGGCACTGACGCGACGGCCCCCCCTGGGCCGGGTCTCAAGTTTCCACCGTGCGCTGCCGAATTGGGCGGGTTGACGAGGCAGACTAGATTGCCTAAATAAACGAGAAGATGTCGAGCCGAGTGCGAACTCACGATCAGAAGCTTCTGAGCCTGCTTTTACTGGCCTTACAGCCCTTAATCAAGCGGGAGGAGGTTCTGTCCGCGTAGCGCTCGACTGGCGACCCTGATCATCACCACGACCAGAACAAAGGGGTCCCGAGCAATCCGCGACACTCGTACAAGCGAAGCGTAGTACAAGAAGCAAAAGCAAGACAAATTGTACGCGAAACCCTCTCCCGCCATATCTGGCCGGAGGGGGTTTCGCGTTTTCAGTTCAACGCTCACGGGTCGGAAACAACCGAAATCGAGTCGAACCGTTTCTTAGATCAGGAGTGTGTCAGTCATGTCGAATCAATTCCGCGAAGTCAGTAAAGTCGGCCCAGCCCCAGAGGTTGTCACGGTTGAAGCATCAGAGAAGTGCTCTGCACCGGGGATGCCCGCTCATCACTACAAGCCCTTTCCGCGGCTCAGCCTGGTGGACCGGGCCTGGCCCGATCGCACGATCGGATGCGCACCGCGCTGGTGCAGCGTCGATTTGCGGGACGGAAACCAGGCCCTGGTCGAACCCATGGGTCCCGAGCGCAAGATGCGGATCTATCGGGGGCTTGTCGATATCGGGTTCAAAGAAATTGAAATCGGTTTTCCGGCGGCTTCGGAGACCGAGTACGAATTCGTGCGCGAACTCATCGAAGGGGGCCACATCCCCGACGACGTCACGATCCAGGTCTTGACCCAGGCCCGGAAAGACCTGATCGTTCCGACCCTCGAATCCATCCGCGGCGCGCGTCGGGCCATCGTCCACGTCTACAACTCCACTTCGGAGTTGCAGCGCAGGGTGGTCTTCGGGCTCGAACGTGACGCCATCGTCGACATCGCAGTTCGCGCAGTGCGACGCGTGAAAGAGTTGGCCGCGGACTTGACCGGAACCGAGGTGATTCTCGAGTACTCACCCGAGAGCTATACCGGAACGGAACCCGATTTTGCGGTCGAAATCTGCGAGGCGGTTCTCGACGAGTGGGGCGCCACGCAAGAGAATCCGGTGATCCTCAACCTGCCTTCTACGGTGGAGATGTCATCGCCCAATATTTACGCGGATCAGGTGGAATATTTCTGCCGTTCACTCTCCCAGCGCGAGCGCGCTGTGATCAGCGTGCATCCGCACAACGATCGGGGCTGCGGCGTCGCGGCGGCCGAACTGGCGTTGATGGCGGGAGCGGAGCGCGTTGAAGGGACCCTGTTTGGCAACGGCGAACGCACGGGCAACGTCTGTGTGGTGACGTTGGCGCTGAACATGATGGCCCAGGGCGTGGACCCCCAGCTCGACTTTGGGGACATCAACCGCGTGGTCGAACTCTCGGAGAGCTGCACTCGGCTGCCCGTTCACCCGCGCCACCCCTACGCGGGCGAGTTGGTATTCACCGCTTTTTCGGGATCCCATCAAGACGCCATTCGGAAGGGGCTCGCGGCACAGGAGAGACAGCGTTCCGAAGAGTGGGAAGTGCCTTACCTGCCGATTGATCCGGCGGATGTCGGACGCGACTACGAAGCCGTGATCCGGATCAACAGCCAGTCGGGCAAAGGCGGGCTCGCCTACCTGATGAAACGCGATCATGGGTTCGATCTGCCGCGCGGGTTGCAGATCGAGTTCAGCAAGAAGGTACAGCGCTTCGCCAACGAGTCGGGGGAGGAAGTCAGTTCGAAGGAACTCGGCGAGATCTTCCGCAGCGAGTATCTCGACGTAAATGGGCCATTCGAGTTGACTGAGATTTCGTGGGATCGCAGCCCAGCTGCTGGCGAGGGTTGCAGGGTTGTTGCGACGGTGTGGAGGGACGGGAAATGCCACTCCCTGGCAGGCACGGGGGGCGGCCCGGTGCACGCGTTCGTCGGGGCGCTGTCTCGAGCGTTCGACATCGAACTCGAGGTGCGAGATTACAGCGAGCACGCACTCGGATCGGGTGCGGATGCCCGGGCAGTGGCCTACGTCGAACTCGCCTGCGCGACAGAAACCGGCTCGGCGTCGTGTTTTGGTGTCGCGACGGACGAGAGCATCGTGACTGCGCCCATTCGCGCGCTGCTCGCCGGATTCAATCGATTGCTCTCGGAAGCGGAGGGGATGAAGGATCGAAACTAGCGCCAGGGCCGGAAGGGCTGCGTCGTCCGAAGGAGATCGCGATTGCGCTGAGAATAGGAAGAGTCCGACAAAACACAGGGCCTGCTTCAGATCATCAGTTCGAGCAGGTGCGGCCCGGGTTCTGCCAACGCCCGGGGGAGTGCCGTTGAAAGGGCCTCGACGCTCTCAATTCTCGTGCCCGGGACACCGCAGCCTTTTGCCAGCGCAACCCAGTCGAGTTCCGGTTGTTCGAGGCTGGTGAGGCTGCGCGCCTTCGGTCCGGGTTCAACGTTCCCCGCGCGCGCGAATTCGATCTGCAAAATACGGTAGGCCCGGTTCGAACACAGTAGTGTGACGACATCGAGGCCTTCTCGCGCCTGAGTCCACAGCGACTGCAGGGTGTACATGCCGCTGCCATCGGCCTGAAGGGCGACAACCTTGCGATCTGGACACGCAACCGCCGCACCGGTGGCGCAGGGCAGCCCCTGGCCAATGGCACCGCCGGTGAGAGACATCAGGCTGTGTCGGTTCGCGCCGACGGACGCCGGGTAAAACGGCAGGGAACTCGTTGCCCCTTCCTCCATTACAATGGCGTTTTCGGGAAGCTGTTGCGCCAACACGGCGCCGATGGATGCGGGATCGAGTGCGGCGCCCGAGCCGGGTCCGGCCGGTGGCTTTACTTCGAGTGCCGCGTCGTCGTCAGCGCCGATACATTTGGCCAATTCGCGCAGGGCCTCGCCTGCGTCGTCGCCGGGCTCTGCCAGTACGAGTTGGCGTTCTTCGTCCACCAAATTACTTTCGATTCCCTCGTAGCCGAAGAAGCTCACCGGTGGGCGAGCACCGGCAAGCACCACGACATCACAATCTGCCAGGGCTTGCTGGGCCTGGTCAGGGAAGTACGGCAGTCGCTCGAAGGCTGGCACCCCCGCTCCGCGCTCCCAGCGCGCGGGAAACGTCTCCACCAGGCACCGGGCTCCAGTTGCGAGTGCGATGCGACCCGCGGCGCGTTGGCCTGCGACCGTGAGAGCGTTGCCTCCGATCAAGAGTCCCACGCGACTGGCTTGCCGAATGCGCTCGGCGGCGGCATCGGGATCGACTGCCTGGGATGAGACCGAAGACCGCTTCGGTCGAGGGTTTCCGGGACGGTCTTCACGAGCGGGCCGCCACTGATGATCTGCCGGAACGATCAGAGTCGACACACCGGCTGGAGGCCCGAGCGCCGCTGCAATCGCGGCGCTGAGATCGGATTCGAGTTGAGCCGGTGAGCTGCTGGTATGCAGCCAGTCGCTGACCGGGCTCGCGATGGAGTTGATGTCAGAGGTGAGGGGCGCGTCGAACTCGCGATGCCAACTCGCCTGATCGCCGATCAGGTTGACGATCGGAGAGCGCGCCCGGCGCGCGTTGTGAAGGTTCGCCACTCCATTGGCGAACCCCGGTCCGAGGTGCAGCAGGGTCAGGGCGGGTTTGCCCGTCATACGACCGTAGCCGTCCGCCGCTCCGGTGCAGACGCCTTCGAACAAACCCAGCACTGCGCGGATTTCGGGCACGCCATCCAACGCTTCCACCAAGGGCAGCTCGGTCGTGCCCGGATTGGCGAAGCAAACTTCGACGCCTGCCCTGGCTGCGGCCCGCATGGCGGCGAGCGCCCCATTCACACTTGCCTCCGGGTCGCCTGTCGCTCCCGCTTCGCTCACCAATTTTGAAGCCCTCGCGCGGTAGGGACGGCCACCTCGCACAGGCGGCACCCCCGACGTCGCTGCGAGCATACACCTTCCCTTGGGGGAGATCCGCCTTTGTGATCGCCACTCGATTGCGGCTGGGCCGCTGCAACCCTCGACGGCCGCCGTGACTCTCGATTTCTCGACGACTGCGCTACAGAAAGCCTTGAGCTGGGCTTACGTTGATGGATTCAAGGCGACGATTTGGTTTATTCAAGGCAATCTTCAAACTCCAGCGACCGATCGCCATGAAGAGACATTCGAGGTAGGGCGCGTGGATCCGGAACCAGACGCGGTGATCGTCGGGGCAGACCCCCGGGACAAACTCAAACGAGAGCTTTCGCTCTCGGATGCGATCTTCCTCGTGGTCGCCTGTGTGATCGGCGCCGGTATCTTCTTCACGCCGGGGCGCGTCGCCGAACTCGTTCCCCATCCCGGCTGGATCCTCGCTGCGTGGTTGATCGGCGGAGTGTTGTCATTGGCGGGTGCGCTCGCCAACGCTGAACTGGGAGCCATGTTTCCACACGCGGGGGGCAACTACGTCTACCTGCGCGAAGGCGTCCATCCGATTGCCGGCTTTCTGGTCGGTTGGTTGAGCTTCTTCGCAATCTTCGCGGGCACGATCGCCGCGCTGTCCGCGGTGGCCGCCGAGGTGATCTGCGCAGGTCTCGGTATTTCGAACGTGTGGATGATTCCAATCGCCATTGGCATCACCTTGGTGTTCTCAGCTTTGAATGTGCCGGGCGTGCGTTCGGGAGCCCGGGCAAACAATCTGATGTCGATCATCAAGATTGTTGCGCTGGTCGTCTTTTGCGTGTTCGGCGCAATGTCGGGGCAGGGCGACTTCTCGCGGCTCATCCCCACGGCCCTTCCAGAGGGCGTTTCCACTCCAACCCTGATGGGACTTGGGCTCGCGATGTCCCCGGTTCTCTTCAGCTATCTGGGGTGGAATTCTTCGGTCTACGTCGCGAGTGAACTGCGCAATCCCGGGCGCAACCTGCCCATCTCGTTGTTTGGCGCCCTGGCGATTTGCACCGGCCTCTATTTGGCGATCAATTGTGTCTATCTCTATGCGCTCCCCCTCGAATCCTTGGTGGGGGTCGTCGACGCGGGGAAAGCCTCGGCGCTGATGTTGTTCGGGCCGATTGGCGGGACTCTGGTCGGCCTGTTCGTGTTGGCCTCGGTTTTGGGTACAACCAACGCAACGATCTTGTTGGGACCGCGGATTGCATATTCAATGGCGCTGGACGGCCTGTTTTTCCGCGGTGTCCAATCGGTGAATCCAAAATTTCGCACACCCGTTGCGGCGATCTGGGTCCAGGCTGCTGCGACGATCGGCATCTTGTTGGTATTGGGGAGCTTCCCCAGCGCGCTCGACTTCACGACGTTCGCGATCCTGCTGGCCTCAATGGCCGACATCGTGGCGCTGTATCGACTGCGCCAGCAGCAGCCCGAAAGATCGCGTCCGTATCGCGCGTGGGG
Source organism: Myxococcales bacterium (assembly GCA_022563535.1). Lineage (NCBI taxonomy): Bacteria > Pseudomonadati > Myxococcota > Myxococcia > Myxococcales > Myxococcales bacterium. The sequence continues at coordinate 125,267 of JADFNE010000002.1, read as the reverse complement.
CTATCCGTGGGTTCCCGGTCTCTACTTTCTGAGCATCGCGGCGATCGCTTTGACAATGATTCAGGGCCGCCCCCTCGAATGCCTGATGGGCGCGGGAATGCTCGTCGCCGGGCTGCCTTTCTACTTCCTGTTCATCGCGCTCAATCGGTCGCGAAAGTCGACCTCGGCGTGATCTGCCAGGCGCTTCCGCCGGGCGCCGTGCTCCTGTAACCTCGCGCCCGGTACGGCAAAATCGGACGCGATCCCCATGGCCAAACAGTTTCGACACGACTTCGACAAATTGAAGCGGCTTCCTCCCTACAGCCTGGGGGAGGTGATTGGGCTGATGCGCGCCGCGCGCAGAGCGGGAGAGGACATCGTCGATCTGGGCATGGGGAATCCCGATCTGCCGAGTCCGCCCCATGTGATCGAGAAGATCGTCGAGGCGGCGCACAACCCGAAGAACCACCGCTATTCCGAATCCCGCGGCATTCCCAACCTGCGTGCGGCGATCACTGAATGGTACGACCGTCGTCACGGAGTCACCCTCGACCCCGACGGCGAGGCGATCGCAGTGATCGGCGCCAAGGAAGGCTTTTCGCATTTCGTATTGATGACCGTGGGACCGGGTGACGTGGTATTGTGTCAAGACCCGGCGTATCCCATTCATCAGTACTCGGTGATCATCGCCGGTGGTGACTTGCGCGCGGTACCTTTGACTCCGGATACTGACTTCATCGAGAATCTCGATCAGGCGATCAAGCGCACCTGGCCCAAGCCCAAGCTCTTGATTCTTTCGTTTCCGGCAAATCCCACCACCCAGGTCGTCGATCTCGCGTTCTTTGAGCGCGTCGTCGAATTCGCTCGGGAGCACGACCTGATGGTGCTGCACGATTTCGCGTATGCAGAAATCGCCTTCGATGGTTACAAGCCGCCGAGCATTCTCGAAGTGCCGGGGGCCAAGGACATCGCGATCGAATTTGTCTCGCTATCGAAGAGTCATTCGATGGCGGGTTGGAGAGTGGGGTTTGCCTGCGGCAATCGAGAGATGGTCGGAGCTCTCGCGCGCATCAAGAGCTATCTGGACTACGGTATGCCCCAGTCGATCCAGATCGGGGCCATCAGTGCCTTGCGCGGGCCACAAGACTGCGTCGCTGAGAACGTCCAGGAATACAAAGGGCGGCGGGACGCGCTCGTCGATGGGCTGGGACAACCCGGGGAAGGCATGTGGAAGATCGACAAACCGCTTGCGACGATGTTTGTCTGGGCCAAGATTCCAGAGGCGTTTCGCAGCATGGGTTCACTCGAATTTTCGAAGCTGTTGCTCAAGCAGGCCAAAGTCGCGGTATCTGCGGGTATTGGTTTTGGCGAGACCGGTGAGGGACACGTGCGCTTTGCGCTGGTCGAAAACAAGCATCGCATTCGACAGGCAGTTCGGGGCATTCGCCGTGTCCTGCGCGACGCCGAGGGTTCCGGCTGATTCGGTCATTTTGCGCGCATGAAGCGGCTGCGATCGACTGTCGATTTCGATCAGTCCAGTCTGGCGGTTTTCAATTCGATCTCATGATCGAGAAGGTGATAAAAAGAGATGGCCACTGAAGGTGCACGAGCAGGTGTAGGGATAGGATTGGTGGGCTTCGGCACCATCGGCGCGGGGGTCGCCAAGGTGTTGATCAAAAACGCGTCACTGATCGAAACCCGGTTGGGGTTTCCACTTCGGTTGGTGCGCATTGCGGACCTCGATCTCGAGACGGATCGCGGTGTCGATCTGGCGGGAATTCGCTTTGACGACGACAGCCCGGGGCTGCTCTCTGATCCCGAGGTCGATATCGTGATCGAGTTGGTGGGCGGTTACGACTTTGCGCGCAAGCTCTGCCTCGACGCGATCGCGAACGGCAAGCATGTCGTGACCGCAAACAAGGCATTGCTCGCCGTTCACGGCGACGAGATCTTTTCCGCGGCAAGTAAGCAGGGTGTCGATGTCGCCTTTGAAGCGGCGGTCGGCGGCGGCATTCCCATTCTTCGCTCGTTGCGCGAGGGGCTCGCGGCCAATCAGATCCAGAGCGTGTACGGGATTCTGAATGGGACCACCAATTTCGTGTTGACCGAGATGGAGCGAACCGGCGCGGCGTTCGAAGATGTATTGAAGCAGGCCCAGGATCTCGGCTACGCGGAGGCCGATCCCACCTTCGACGTCGAGGGCGTGGACGCGGCGCACAAGCTTGCGCTGCTGACCTCGATGGCGTTTGGCTCGACCCTGGATTTCAAATCGATCTCGACGGAAGGGATCGGGAAGCTGATTCCGCTCGACTTCGAGTCCGCAGCCAATAACGGCTACCGGATCAAGCTGCTGGGGATTGCGAAGCATCACCTGGACGCGGACGGCCGCGAGGTGATCGAAGCCCGGGTGCACCCGACCATGATTCCGCGCGACAGCCTGCTGGCCAATGTCGACGGCGCGATGAACGCCGTTGCGGTGCGGGGAGATGCAGTCGGTCCCACCCTCTTCTACGGAGCGGGCGCCGGAGCACTCCCCACCGCGAGCGCCGTAGTGGGTGATCTGATGGAATTGGCTCGGGAAATTCGCCGGGGGCAGAGCGGGCGCGTTGCACCGCTCGGCTTCCCCCAGGCCGCCCTCAGCCCCAAACCGCTACTCTCTCTGGGTGATCTGGTGTCGCGCTACTACCTGCGAATCGAAGCCCTGGATCGCCCCGGGGTGTTGGCCAAGATCGCAAGTGCGCTCGGAAAGTGCGGCGTTGGGATCGAGTCGATCACCCAGCGGGCAGCGCTCTGCGGCGAGACCTCGGTGCCGCTGGTCCTGTGGACCCACGAGGTCAAGGAATCTGCGTTGCGAGAGGCGCTCGTGTTGATCGACGGATTGTCCGAAGTGACCGCGGAATCGAGTGTCATCCGTATTGAAGAGGATCTCTAGGATGGCTGGATCTGGGAACAAGCCCCACCACACCGCCTGGTTCGAGAGCTTGGACGACACAAGCGAGCGCTACGCCCTCGACGAGATCGTGTATACGGATCGCAGTGGCGGTCTGCTGCAGGTCGTTCACGACATGGAAGAGCTTCGCAAGACCACAGCCTCCGAATGGAAGAACCTGTTTGCGAAACGCCGCGGCGGCAGCGAGTGGCCCTACGGCTCGGGTGTCTGGTGCATGAAAGAATGGGTACTGCCCGAGATCCAGAGCAACAACGTGGTTTCAATGTACGAGGGCAACACCAATCTCTATTGGGCCGAGCGCTTCGGCCGGGAGCTTGGGGTGGAAGATCTGTGGATCAAACTCTGCGGCAATTCCCATACTGGTTCGTTCAAGGATCTCGGCATGACGGTGCTGGTGTCGATGGTCAAGGAAATGATTTCCCGGGGAAAGGAGATCCCGGCCGTGGCTTGTGCCTCGACCGGCGACACCTCGGCGGCCCTTGCGGCCTACGCGGCGGCGGCGGGCATACCGTCCATCGTGTTCCTACCAAAGGGCAAGATCTCGATGGCCCAGCTCATCCAACCGGTCGCCAACGGCGCGATCGTCTTTTCACTCGATACCGACTTCGACGGCTGTATGGAGATTGTCCGGCGCGTGGCTGAAAAAGATGGGATCTATCTCGCCAATTCGATGAACAGCTTGCGGATCGAGGGCCAGAAAACCATCGCTGCGGAGATCGTTCAGCAGTTCGATTGGGAGGTGCCCGACTGGTTGGTGATTCCCGGCGGCAACCTCGGGAACGTCTCGGCCCTGGCCAAGGGATTGGACATGATGCTCGAGCTCGGGCTGATCCCGCGAAAGCCTCGCATTTGCGTAGCCCAGGCCGAATCCGCGAACCCGCTCTACCTCTCCTACCAGAAGGACTTCAAGACCTTCGAGCCAATTGCAGCCCGGACGACCGTGGCCAGTGCCATTCAAATTGGCAACCCAGTCTCGATCAAGAAGGCAATTGATGCCCTGGTCCGGTACGACGGCGTGGTCGAGCAGGCGAGCGAAGTCGAAATCATGGAAGCCTGTGCTCGGGCAGATCGCACTGGTTTGTTCAACTGTCCGCACACCGGTGTGGCGATCGCCGCGACCACCAAGTTGATCGAGCGAGGCTTGATCAAGTCGAGTGACCGGGTGGTGGTGATTTCGACGGCCCACGGTCTCAAGTTCATCGATTTCAAATTGAATTATCACAACATGTCGGTGGCCGACACCATTCCGGAGCATCCCAATCCCCCGATCGAGTTGCCGGCCGACTATCAGCAGGTTCGCGATCGAATGATGAGCGAGATCGATCTGCGTCGGAGCAGCTGAGGGCTAGTGTTCCGCAGCGCTGAGTTGTTCCGGAGCCCCTTGGCTCCTCGAGGAGGGCGATTCGCTCAATGTTTACTGGAATCGTGGAAACCGTGGGCGAGGTCATCTCGGCCGTGCCCCGAGGTGACGGCTGTCGTCTGCAAGTGTGGGCGCCCGGGGTAGTCGAGGGAGTTTCGCTCGGAGACAGCATCGCCGTAGACGGTGCCTGCTTGACCGTGTGCGATCTGGTGGGCGACGAAGTCAGTTTTGAGGCCGTGCGAGAAACACTGGACTGCACTGCGGTGGGCTCCCTGGTAAAGGGATCCAAGGTCAATCTCGAGCGGGCCATGCGAGCCGATGGCCGCTTCGATGGCCATATCGTTCAGGGCCACGTGGACGGTGTCGGAAGGGTCGTCGACCTCAAGCGAAAGGCCAACGATGTCGAACTGCATATTGAATGTTCGAGAGAATTGGCGGGCCTGCTCGTGAATAAGGGATCCGTTACGGTCCACGGGGTGTCTCTTACCGTGGTCGAGGCGGGTGAAGCGGGATTCCACGTTGCGCTGATTCCTCACACCCTCGAGGTCACGACCCTGGGCGGACTTGCGAAAGAAGACCCGGTGAACCTCGAAGCGGACATTCTCGGCAAGTACATCTCACGCTATCTGGCGCGAATCGCCCCTGAGGTCAAATAGTTTCAAATGCTGCACGCACTCCTTACTCTGGCGCTCGGCGCTGCTGCGGTCGCGCCTTCGGCCAACGGATGGCAAGACGTCCTCGACCGGGTTGCCGCCTCGGTCGTCGTGATGAGAGTCAATGCCCCGCGCGCCTTCGACGGGAACTCCACGGGCTACATGACGGCAACCGGTTTCGTCGTCGATGCAGAGCGAGGCATTCTGCTCACCAATCGCCACGTAGTGATGCCGGGCCCGGTGGTTTCTGAAGCCGTTTTTCTGAATAACGAAGAGGTGGATGTCCACGCGATCTATCGCGATCCCGTTCACGACTTTGGCTTTTACCGGTTCGACCCCGCAGATGTGAAATTCATGGATGTGAAGCCCCTGCACCTCGCGCCCGAGAAAGCTCACGTGGGCGTCGAAATCCGCGTCGTGGGAAATGACGCCGGCGAAAAGCTCTCGTTTCTAGCCGGGACCCTGGCGCGCCTGGATCGGGACGCGCCGGCCTACGGTCGCTCGGGCTACAACGACTTCAATACATTCTACTACCAGGCCGCTTCGAGTACGTCAGGTGGGTCTTCTGGATCTCCCGTTGTGGATCTCGATGGGGACGTGATTGCGATCAACGCCGGGGGGTCGCGATCAGCGGCTTCGAGTTTTTACCTGCCTCTCGATCGCGTCGTGCGTGCCCTGGACCTGATACGCGCGGGAGATCCTGTTTCGCGCGGAACCCTGCAAACAACCCTGAAGCATCTCCCCTACGACGAATTGCGCCGCCTGGGCCTGCGCCCAGAGACCGAGGCCGAGTCTCGCAGACGTTTTCCCGACGGCACCGGAATGATCGTGGTGAGCCAGAATGTCCGAGAAGGTCCAGCGGATGGTCATCTGGCGCCGGGCGACATCATTGTTCGGCTCAACGGAAAATTCGTGACCGCGTTCATTCCCATTGAAGTCGTCCTCGACAATCACGTCGGAAAAACCGTGATGGTGGAAGTCGAGCGCGGTGGCGAACCTATTTCTGTCGAGTTGACCGTGGGTGATCTGCACGCCATCACACCTTCGCGCTACCTCGAGTTTGGCGGCGGCATTCTCAACGAACTTTCCTATCAGCAGGCGCGCAATTATTCGGTTCCGATCAGCGGAGTATTCGTCTCGGCGCCCGGTTATTCGCTGGGAAATGCGCGAATCGCTGCGGGTTCGATCATTACCCAGGTCGACGGTGTAGACGTTCCGACCTTGGAAGCGTTCGAAAAGGAAATGTCGTCGAAGGCCGATGGTGCGCGAGTCCCGATTCGGCACTACTCCCTTCGCAGTCCGCGCTCCACAGCGATCTCGGTGGTCCGGGTAGACCGCCGCTGGTTCACGATGCAGCGATGCACTCGCGACGATTCCATCGGGCGTTGGCCGTGTGAGCTATCTCCTGCTCCGCCGCCACCGGAATTGTTGAAGCCGGCCAGCACGCGCTTCACCGAAGAGGGCGACCGTGCACTGCGCTCGCTCGCTCCGTCGATTGCCACGGTGACCTACGACATCCCGTATCGCCTGGACGGAGTTCACGGCGATAGCTTCCAGGGAGCGGGTCTCGTGGTCGATGCCAAGCGCGGTCTGGTGGTGGTCGATCGCGAAACCGTGCCCATTGCCATGGGCGACGTGACCCTGACCTTCGGCGGTTCGGTCCAGGTGCCCGGGGAGGTCGTCTATCTGCACCCCGAGCACAATCTCGCGGTGATTCGCTACGACCCGCGCCTGGTTGGAAATACGCCAATTCGCGCCGCCACCCTGCGGCCCCGGTCTCTCAGCGCGGGAGACGACGTGTGGCTGGTCGGTTTGAGCTTGCGACAACGGTTGATCTCGCGAAAGACCAAAATTTCTGGACTGGAACCGATCTCGCTTTCGCTTACCTATCCGCCGCGGTTTCGCGATCGAAATCTCGACGGTTACGCGATCACCGATTCGACCTCGACCATCGGCGGCGTGCTCTCGGATGCGAAGGGGAGGGTGCACGCCCTCTGGGCATCCTATTCGAGCGGGCACGGCAAGAACATGGTTTCGTTCTTCGTCGGGATTCCGATCGAGCGCGTGATCGAGATCATCGAACCGTTGCAAGCGGGCATCGACATCAACTGGCGTAGTCTGGGTGTTGAATTGAGTCCGCTAAACATTGCGGCGGCGCGGGACCGCGGTCTTTCCGATGCTCGGGCCGCGCAGCTCGAAAAGGCCAACCCCACCGCAGCACGAGTGCTCTCGGTCGTCCGGCTCAGCTTTGGAAGTCCCGCCGCAGATCTGCTCGAAGAAGGCGATCTCCTGCTCGAAATCGAGGGTGATCCCGTTTCAGACTTCGCCCATGTCGAGCGCGCCTGTCAGGCCGAGCGAGTGAATCTGCGGATCTTGCGCGACGGCGACGAACTCGAACTCACGGTCCCCACCCAGTTGATGCACGGTGCGGGCACTCAGCGGGCTCTGCTGTGGGCGGGCACTTTGCTGCAACGACCGCCCCCCGCGGTTGCGACCCAGCGCAAACTTCCCCGCTCCGGGGTCTACGTGGCTCGCTTCTGGTTTGGTTCGCCGGCCAATCGCTATGGCTTGCGCGCAACCCGACGGATTACCGCGGTGGACGGCATACCCACACCAGACCTCGACGCCTTTCTCGACGTGGTTGCGCACAAGCCAGATCGCGGCGCCGTGCGCATCGAATTGGTCGATCTCGACGGTCGCATTGAGGTCATCACCCTCAAACTCGATCTTGATTTCTGGCCGACCTACGAGTTGGTTCGCGACGACAAGGGCTGGTCGCGCCGGCGCGTCGATCCGGGCTAGAGCAAATGGTCCATTAAAAGCGTCGCGATGCCGAGGAACGAAGCAAAGCCGAAGGCGTCGGTGAAGAACGTCACGACCACCCCAGCACCCAGGGCGGGATCTTGCCCCAGAGCCTTGAGTGCGAGGGGTACCGACGCGCCGAGCAGGCCCGCAACCGCCATGGTGCCCACCATCGCAATGAAGATCACCAGGCCCAGCACGGGGTTGCCCTGCCACAAGGTGACGATGCCCGCGCTTGCGAGCCCGGTGATGGCACCGATCATGAGTCCAACCAAGAGTTCCTTGCCGACGGCCCGAATCCCGCTCGAAAACTCGATTTCCTCCAGAGCGATCGCACGAGTAATGACCGTCAGGGTCTGAATGCCGCCGTTACCTCCCATGCCCGCCACCACCGGGAGCAGCATTGCGAGTGCCACCAGGTTTTCGATCGTTTGCTGAAACAAGCCGACGACCCCTGCGGCGACAAATACCGTGGCGAGGTTCACGAACATCCAAGGCAGCCGCTTGCGCACCGAATGTACGGGGCTAGTAAAGACGCGATCTTCCTCGGAGAGACCGGCGAGGTGGTACATGTCTTCGGTGGCTTCTTCGGTGATGACGTCGATCACGTCATCCACGGTGATGATTCCCAATAGCGTGTTGTCGACGTCGGTCACCGGGATGGCTAGCAGGTCGTAGCGCGCCACCAGCTTTGCGACCTCTTCCTGGTCGGCCTCGGGAGGTGTGCTGATCGCTTCGCGAATCATCATCTCACTGCACAGCCGATTGGGCGGAGAGGCTACCAACCGACGGATGGGAACCACGCCGCGCAAGCGCCGTTCTTCGTCGATTACGTACAGATAGAGGATCGATTCATCGAGCTCGCTGCTGGCACGGATGGAGTCGATGGCTTCCTGCGCGGTCATCTTCTCGTCGAGCGCAAGGTAGGTGGTGGTCATCGCGCGACCGGCGCTGCTCGGTGGGTAGATCTCCGCTTTGCGCAGCTCCTCGAGCGTCGATTCCGGCAGCATGCTGCGCACCGATGCCCGACGATCCTCTGGAATGCCCTCGATCAGTTCCAACATGTCATCGAGTTCGACCCGGCCCAGCATGTCGACCAGCCGCTGGTCCGAAACGGTCTCGAATATCTTGGGCAGCAATTCCGGGGGCAGCTGCTTGAGCATGGCCGCCGCTCGGTGATGCTTGAACAACAGGTCGATCACCGTTCGGGTTTCGTCGGGGGTCAGGTCCGTGAGCAGCGGACTCAGATCTGCGGGATGGATTCGCTCGAGCAGGCGCTCGACCCGAGAATGCATGCCGCCTTCGAGTAAACGACGCAGCACGCGGGTCGTAATGACCGGACCCGTCGAGCTGTTTGTCGTTTTCGCCATGGCGCGGTGTTCCCATCTCGCGCCCGGGCCGGGGGTCGGGAGACGGGGACTCGGTCGCGAGCCCTGGCCTCAGGCCGATAGGCGAATGAATGAAGCTTTTCGGGCGCGGGGCTCGCGCACTACGGTTTTTCGAGGGTATTTCGAGTTGGAGCGCCCATCGGTTCAGATCCCAGTCGTTACCGCAGATCTGCCAAAACAGCGACCCTGAATCAGGCTGGGGCCCTTGGCGCAGCCCACATCGGCGCTGACGGGGCACCGCCCAAGCCATTCGCTCGATATCGGATGAAAACTCCAGTCAGCCCCGGTTTTTTACGGTCTGAGTGTAAAGGAATCACCTGAGTTACCGATGAGATGCCCATTACTGAAACACGACATCAGGGAATTGCTTCGGATGTCGCCGAATGAGACTTCGAGAGTGAGGGGAAAAATGGGCAGGTCGAAACTGCGCGGAATTGAGATGGCGGGAGTGACGTTGGCGATCGAGGTTCCGTCGAATCTCGCATGGCAGTGGCCTGACGAGCGAACCCGGAGCCTGGCGTGCGCACCGGTCGACCCCGACGTTCACATTGGCGTTCGCGTGGCCAGACCCCGGCGACCGCTCGGAGACACCTTCCGCTATGAGTCGCGTGGCCTTCGCTTCGAAATCGGTTGGGAAGGCGAGAACTGGGTGGTGGCGATCTACGGAGCCGATGGATGCCAACGGACCGCGCGCTTCGATGCTGATTTTCGTTACGGCGAAATTGTTGTCTCGCCGGAATACGCTGCGACGGATCCTTATCCGCTCGCACATCCCCTCGACGAACTGATCATGCTTCACCGGTTGATGCGCGAAGGCTGTCTGATTGTGAACGGAACCGTATCGATACAGGACAGACAGGCGCGTCTGTTCATTGACGCTGGGAACGCCGGAATGGGTTCGAACGCGATCCAGTCGGCGTTCATGGGTGCGGCTCCCGACTCTCGCTGCTGCGGACAGGTTGTCTTGCGACCGGTCCTCGAGCGCGACGCCATCAGCGATACGCGGGTGTGGGTTCACCAGGCTTCTTGGCGAATCGATTGCCCCGACCCCGGGATGGGACGAGTTCCACTGGAGGCGATTCACATTCTAGCTTCCGCCGAAGATTCCCGGGGCGAATCGTTGACCCAGGATGCGGCCGCAAACGACATCCTGCAGCACGTTTTTGCTCCATTTCACGATCCCGACGCGGCCGAGCGACTGTTCGAAATCATCGAACGGGTGGTGCGCCGGACAAAGATCTTCCGGATGCGAAAGCCGAGCATGAAACGCGAAGTCTCGTTCAATTGGGATGGGGCTCAAGCTGCAGCCGGATTTGCCCCACCGTCGCTCTGAAAGCGGCCTATAGCACCCCGACTGGGGATAAATGCCCACACGTTCAGAATCGTGTCGGATTGGGCGCACAAAGGCGCTGGCCTCACCGCACACGATGGTTCGCACCATTTAGCCTGAGACTCGACTCAAGACGGTACAACCACTGCAACAATCAAATCGACAACATGACCACAACGACATCGAACACATTCGTACTGGTGGAATAACAACCCAGTCTATGGGGTGATTACCGGTTGCGTCTCGATGTTGGAAGTTGGATCGTTGCGCAGCACCCCGTGGGGTGTATTGGCTGCTGGTGTTGCGACCCTTATTGCGGGTTCGTTGAAATGCTGCCTGTAGAAATGACGCTGAGCGGGTACACTTGGACGGTATTGGACAGAGTCCCGGAGTTTGCGCACACAGTCACGGTTGCGGTGAGACACACTGTCGAGTCACGCTGAATCGCGGCTGCACTCTCTATACAAGTTGGGAGCTGAACATGATGAAGCAGATCATCGAAGACATCGTGCGAGCACTAGTCGATCAGCCAGATGAAGTGCAAATCAAAGAAGTCATAGGCGAGCACGCTCACGTCCTTGAATTGAGGGTGGCCAAGGAAGATCTCGGAAAGGTGATTGGGAAAGGCGGATCACATGCCTCGGCGATTCGCACCCTGATGGCCGCCGCCAGTGGCAAGGAAAAGAAGCGGTACATACTCGAAATCATCGAGTACTGAATCCCCGAACCGCTACCGACCGCGTGATCCGCCAGTCGGGGTGAACGGCGTCGGTTTGTCTTCGGGTTGCCGGTTCAATTGCATTTGCTGTAACACACACGGCGGAGTACATCTCTCGGTACGCTACCGGCCGACCCCCTTTTTTCTCGAGCGAATCCCGATCGAGTTTCACTTCGAACTGCTTGTGCAGCCCAGCGGTTGTGGCTGCGCGGTTGCGACTCCGTCGAACGCTACGACGGACTTGCCGGGTGGCACTCGATCTTCGCGATGGCGCCCGCTTCGGTATCGAGTACGAGATGGAATTCACGGATTTCATATTCGTAACCCGGAGTGACGAGTTCCGACTCACGACCTTCCTCGCCGAACGTACTTTCGCAGCTTTGCGCCGTGACCTGCGCATTTGCTGGGACGGCACGTCTATTGCTTTGGTTTGAGATCGTGACGTTGACGCAGCAGAGCAGGCTGTGGTCTTCGCCGTTTTCGGGAGTCAGAACCGATGTCAGAGTCAAAAAACGAATCTCTCAGCCCTGGAGGCGACGCTGCGCTCTGCGCAGAAGATATTTTTCTGCAGGGGCTCGTCCTGTTTCAACGCGAAGCGTACGAAGACGCGCAGCTGTGTTTCCAGACCGTCCACGACGCCGCTCCCGATCACGCGCGGGCACGTTCCTTCTTGGGCGTGTGCGTGGGGATCTGCGATCGCCGCTTCGAGGAAGCAGTAGCGCTCTGTACCTCGGCTTCGAAGCAAGAATTTTTCAATCCGGTGGCCTACCTGAATCTGGCGAGGGTGTATCTTCATTTTGGTTTCAAAACCGAGGGGCGTCGATTTCTCCTGCGAGGACAGATGATTGACCCCGCGAACACAGAGATTTCGACCGCGCTCGGGCAGCTTGGTGCGCGTTTGGATCCGGTACTTCGTTTCCTGCCTCGGCGCCATTTCATCAATCGATGGCTGGGCGGTGCCAGGCACCTGCTCGGGACCGGTGAGGGCACGCAGATTGCTGCATAACTCCCCGGGATTCCTTCATTCTTTCTTAGTCGCTCCAGGTCGATCCGGGGCTCGAAGGAGTCATTCTGGAGTGTGCTGTCACGCGAAATGTTGCTTGACTTTGTACGGGCAAGTCAGTATTCCTCTGCGCTCGCCAAATGAATCATCCGGCGACGAGGTACTCCGTGGGTAGTGTGATCAAGAAGCGCCGCAAGAAGATGCGGAAGCACAAGCAGCGCAAGTTGCTGAAGCGCCAGCGACACAAGCGCAAGCGCTAGCGAATAGTCGACTGCGGACAGCTCTACGGGCCGCGAATCGACCGAGTTCGTCCCAAATTCACCACAATTTTAGAAATAGATCGCTTAACCCCTCATTCGTGGAAAATTCGCGAACCAACGCGAATGAGCACAGAAAGAGAACGGTGGTTGGCGCCGTTCTCTTTCCGCGTATGCGCGAATTTGTCTGCTGCAACGGCCTCGTTTGCAATCGGGATCGCAATGCGGACAGCAACAGATTCAGCGGGTGCGTCCATGTTTCGCGCCGGACCTGGCTCTGCCTGGATGAACGGCGATGGCGCATGTCCGCGAATCGCCCACGTTCACGTGACCGCATTCAACGTGTTGATTTTGTTTGTTTTTTCTACGAAATAACCAAAGTAAAACAATGTATCTTCGAGTTAATCTCGCAAAACGAGCGCTTCTCCACGCGCGAAGATGCATGCATTCGCGCTAGCTAGAGTTCACTCGCGACATCGTTCAAGTGTTCTATGAGACTTCTTGTATGTCAGAACTAGAATGAATTTTTGAGCGGAAATGAACATCAGCATATTGTCGTGAAGCAAATATGCGGACAATATTTTGCAGTGAATATTGCTGTCTTGGTCATCCACAAGGCACTTTTTCACAAACCAAATTAGAAGTTGATGCCCAGAATGTCTCGCTGCTCGCAGTTATAACATTCACTTCATTGTTTTTTTTCAGGTTTTCTCTTGACTCCCCTAAAAGACAGGTGTTAGCGTCATCAGCAACAATGGCTCTAAGAGGTTTGGTTTTCGGCGAGAAGGAAGATGTTTTGCCTTCAAGTTGCTGGAACCGGTGCCCGATAGGGAGCGTGAGCAACATGATCACGCAACTTGTTGTGCTCAAAGGAGGTTTGGGAAATAGGCTGGAGGGGTCGGCAAATGTCGGATGTCTTCGGTTTCGTTCCTGTACGTCTTGGATCGGTTGCTGAACCAAATCGTGTACTTGAGTCAATGACAAAAGGGGGGTGACACCCAATGGCAGCACGACGAAAGAAGGCCACCAAGAAGAAGGCTGGCAAGAAGAAGGCCGGCAAGAAGAAGGCCGGCAAGAAGAAGGCTGGCAAGAAGAAGGCTGGCAAGAAGAAGGCTGGCAAGAAGAAGGCTGGCAAGAAGAAGGCTGGCAAGAAGAAGGCCGGCAAGAAGAAGGCTGGCAAGAAGAAGGCAGCCAAGAAAAAGGCTCGCCGTAGAAAGAAGCGCTAGCCAGACGCACGGAACGAAGGCCCTCCTCGGAGGTGCCTTAGGACCTCGGCCGACAATTGTCGGCCGGGGTTTCCTTCTTGTGGAGCTTGGGGTACGCTCCGGCCTCCAATTTCCAGCTCCAGCAACGAATGCAACCCCGAATGCACGCCCCAGGGTGGATTTCCAGCACGGCAGCAACACGCATGCGGCGGCGGGAGCGTGGTTCGAAGTTGGGGCTTCTGGACAACCAATAGGCACCAATGTAGGAACCAAGAAGGTAGGAACCAAGAAGGGGAATCTCAATGGCGCGTATTACAATCGAAGACTGCATGAAGCGGGTTCCGAACCGGTTCCAACTGGTTCAGATGGCCGCGATTCGGGCGAAGCAGCTGAAGCGCGGTGCAGCGCCGTTTCTCGACAAAGATTCCAACAAGGAAGTCGTCACCGCGCTGCGAGAGATTGCGGCGGGGATCGTCAAGCCCGACCTGTCCGAGGTTCCTGATATTGATCCGCTCTTCGTGGCCCGCGGCGCGGCCGCCGAAGTAGAAGCTCCGAGCGCCGATTCCGATGCGGTCGCATCGGTTCAAGCAGAGCGTTCCGAACCTGTTCTGGCTGCGGTGCCTGAGAACTGATCGGCGCCTGCGTGCTGCCGGCGTCCGATATCGCTGCCGGCGTCTGATATTGCTGACGGCGTCCGAGATTGCTGACGGCGTCTTGCTAATCCACGAGTTGAACCGGGATCTGGAGCCGTACGCGAGTTCCCTGTCCCGCCTCGCTCTCGAGTTCGATATCACCGCCGAGAAGCAAGAGTAGATCGCGCACCAGGGTCAGACCGAGCCCCGCACCGCGATACTTCCCTGAGAGCCCTTCGTCGACCTGGTAAAACTCGTCGAAGATGAACTCCTGGTCGTCGGCGCAGATTCCAATGCCGTGGTCGGTCACCTCGCATTCGAGCGTGGAATCCTTCAGGCTGCCGCGAATCGTAATTTCACCGGATTCGCTGAACTTTGCAGAGTTGTCGAGCAGCAGAAATAGGATCTGATTGACCTTGGCGAGATCTGCCTTGAAGATCGGCATCGGCGCTCCGATCTGTTTCACGATCGTCACGGGCTTGTTCGCCAGGGTGTCTTGTACGCTGAAAATCGCTTCGTCGACCAGATCCGAGAAACTGACTTCCTGGAGGACGACAGGCAACTCACCCTCTTTGATCCGCCACAAATCGAGAATGTTCTCGAGGGTTCGCTGAAAGGCCGTACCCTCGTCCAGAGCGTTGCGCAAACTGCCCTTGGCCGAATCCGAAATGGCCTCGTTCTCGCCAGCCAAAACCGAAATGATCGATTCGATGATGTTGTTGAGCGGCGTGCGAAGTTCGCGCGACATCTTTTCAATGAAGTCGTTCTTGAGTTTTTCGATCTTGCCCAGCTTCTCGTTATTGCGCAGCAGCTCGATGTCCTGGGCGAATAGCGCTTCGGATAGTTTGAGCAGCTCGTCGCTCTTCTCGTCTTCAGAATTTTGCGTCTCGAGCATCGTCGTGCGCAATTCGGCGAGTTCGGCCGCGATCAATGCATGGTCCAAATGGATCGAAGCGGATTTTGCGAGTTGGGCGATCTGTTTCAAGACGTTCTGGTTTGGGCTATTCGGGTAGCCCACGAGAAGTGCGCCGTTGATGCGTCCGTCGTAGGAAAGTGGATGGATGGTGATGCCGCCGCTTGCCAGGGGCCCCAGGCTCGGATGCCCTGGAATGGACTGAGATTCAGCTCCCGACAAGACCTTGCGCGTAGCTTCCGTCAGTGCTGATGCCGCCGCTTCGGCAGTTCGGGCGTCTGAGAAACCTGCTGCTGCGCGCAAGCGCGACGTAGCCCCAGGCGTATTTTCTCCCGGCATCGACGAAAAGAGCAGGGCACAGCCGCCGCCCGCGATGTCCGCCGCCCGCGTGGTCGCCCCTCGCAGCGTTGCGCTCAGAATCTGACACTGTTCTTGAATTGACATTAAGACCGACCGGTCTCCCAAGGGTTCAGAAGCGCCCGTCGGATTCGATTTCGAAGGGGACATCCGGCTTGCTTTCGATTTCTTCGGGTTCGTCCATGCTGCCTTCGAGATCGATCTTGGTCTGGAAGTCTGCCGGGTTGGTCGCGGCATTCAGGGCAGTCTCCAGAGAGATTTTGTTGGCGCGCATCAAATCGATCAAGTGCTGGTCGAAGTTTTGCATCCCTTCGCTCCGACTGCGTCCGAGATACTCGGTAATCTCGTGGGTCTTGGCCGGATCTTTGATCAACTCTTGAATCGTACGAGTTGAGCGCATGACTTCGACAGCGGGCACTCGCCCGTTTTTCTTCTTGTTGACCAGCAAGCGCAGCGAGATGACGGCAGTTAGATTCTCAGCGAGTCTTGCGCGCACCTGGAGCTGCTCTTCCGTTGGGAAGAAAGACACCAATCGGCTGATCGTGGAAGCCACATCCCCGGTGTGGATCGTCGAAAAGACCAGGTGCCCGGTCTCGGCAGCCTTGAGTGAGGTGTCGACTGTTTCGAGATCGCGCATTTCGCCGACCATGATCACGTCGGGATCCTGGCGCAGGGCGGCTCGCAGGGCATCGGGAAAGGAGTTCGTGTCCGTGCCGATCTCGCGCTGGGTGATGATGCTCTTGTCGTGGGTGAAAACGAATTCGATGGGATCTTCGACGGTAACGATCTTCGACTTTCGAACCTGGTTGATCTCGTTGATCATGGTGGCCAGGGTTGTCGACTTGCCCATGCCCGTGGCCCCAGTCACCAGCACGTAGCCCCGGCGCAGCTGTGAGATCTCGCGCAATACGGAGGGCAGATTCAAGTCCTGGAAAGTCTTGATTTGAAGTGGGATCACACGCAGCACGATGTTGAAGAACTTGCGCTGTCTGGAAATATTGACCCGGAAGCGGCCTTCGTCGGGTAGCTCGTAGGCGATGTCGAGTTCGTTGAAGTCCAGATTCTGAGACGAAGGTTCGTCTTCGAGCAGAATCTTCACGATCTCTTCGGTATCGTTGGGGGTCAGGACTTTGTAGCGGAGTTCGACCAGTTCACCGTGAAAACGGTAGAGCGGAAGGCAGCCGACCTGGAAATGGATGTCGGAGGCGCCCTTTTCAACTCCAAGTCTCAGGAGGCGGTGTAGCTTCTCACGTTCCATCGCCAATCATTC
This sequence comes from Myxococcales bacterium, assembly GCA_022563535.1. Lineage (NCBI taxonomy): Bacteria > Pseudomonadati > Myxococcota > Myxococcia > Myxococcales > Myxococcales bacterium. Next base: position 108,450 of record JADFNE010000002.1, on the reverse strand, counting down.
CTCGCGAGGATCAACTGTCCGGCGTAGCTGCCGAGTCCGACTTACGCTCAACTTATCGGCCTTTTTCGTTGTCGCTTGACCTGGTTTCCTGCGACACGCAATGCATTTGCGTTCTGGGGCGAGATCCAGGTCGTCCGCTATCCTGCTGGCCCGCCACAACCAGACTCGGTTTGGAGCACCAGCTTGAAAAGATCCAGAGACACTGTGAATACGGGGAACCCAAAGACAACGGCGCGGGGGGCGAGGGCCAATGCAGCGCACGCTGTGCTCATCGCAGCCTGGGTCTTGGCAGCGCTGGGGAACCCGATCTCAGCTTTGGCCCAGGTCGACTCGCAAGAACCTGAACGAGAGGCGGAAGCGCCGATCGCCCAGCCCAGCGCCGTCCCGCCCAAGGTGGACCTCGGGCGGTTGTTGAGGTTGCCCGACTCCTACCAACAGCCCATCGGGAGGCGACGGGGGGTGAATCGCTCCGAATGGGAGACTCGCTTCGAGACCGTACGGCTGGATCTTTCCTCAGCCGAGCAGGCCCTCGCAAAGGCACAGAGCGACTTGTCAGCGGCGGCGGACGAGTCGAGTTCGTGGTCGGTGGCTGCGCCCGGGGCTGCGCCCACTCCCGAGAACACCCCACTCAGCTACAAGCTTCGCCAGGAGATTCGTCGCCAGCGAGAATCAATTGAGCGTGCGGAGCACAAGCTGCTCGCGCTCGAGATTGAGGCCGATATTGCAGATGTACCCGAACGCTGGCGCGCGTCCAATATAGGCGGGGAGTCAGCCCAGTGACCGCGAGAGCTGTTCTGTGTGGTCACGGTCGAGAGATGAGATGACTGCAACCGAGAGTTGCGTCAAATGGGGCACTCCCACGATTGGCAGGCGAGGTGAGTCCGGCTACGCTGCCGCCCGCTACAAAGAGAAGATCAGCTAGAAGGAGTTTCGACCATGGACGATTCCAGCGAGACCAGCGGCCAGGCGACCCCGAAGCAAACTGACTACGAACTGAAGGGCAAGCTCGATCTCGTATCGGTTCTTTATGTAGTCGGCGGCATTCCCTGCATGATCGCCTGCTTCTTGATTCTCTTTGGTTTAGTAGGTGCCTGCGACGGCATGAACTATTACATCCCGGCCTGATTTCCCATCTGCACTAACGCCACCCGCGCGCCACCCGCGCGCCACCCGCGCTGACCCGAGATTCGGCTGGCGACATTTGAAACCGATCCCCGATCGATCTCCCTGCGACCCGATACGCCAATTTTCCCTAGGGGAAGTCGCTAGGTTCCGATGAACTTGATTCCCGAGGGGTAAAGCCCTCAGGTTCGCCTGACTCGATCGAGATTATTGAGATTGAGAACTGTTGCGGTTGCCCCACATTTTTTCGCTCCAGGCCTCAACCCAGCAGATTGGCCTGCCGATAGCTACCGCGTAATGCGAAATGGAATGTCCTCCTCAATCGCTGCCGGCTTTCTGCTTGGATTGGCGATCACCTTGGGTGCGGGTTGCACTGGGATGATCAAAGCTCCGGTCAGCTACGACTACTTCCAAACCCCCGATTCCGCCGACGCCTGGAGCGCGAAGATCTCCGGTTGGCAGCGGCGGGAGCAGGCTGACGACGGATCTTTCTTCGCTAAACGCTCCGCCAGGGACGGCAATCTCCCCGCTCAGGCCGTGGCCAGTGATGCGGCGAGCGAATCAGCAGCGGTAGCAGAAGAGGGCGGTGCCGGCGCGCAGTTCCTGCCCGACGACGGATTGCGCGGCAAGTACTTCGGTTTCCGCTCCGATCGGCGGCGCGAAATTGCCCGCGAACTCGCCTCATGGATTCAGTCCCAAGCCCGTGCCCACTACGTGGCCGACGGGCCGATCGATCATTGGGCAACTCTGGAAGAAACCCTGCGCGGCAACGGCGACGATTGTGATGGTCTCGAGTTGCTGGTCTATCACGCTCTGCGCGACCTTGGGTTCGCCTCGAACGAGGTCTATCGCGCAATCGTCTACCGACCGTCGGATGGCCAGCACCACATGGTCACCCTCTGGTTCGAAGATCGAATGGATCCCTGGGTGATTGATCCGACGGGTGCCATGACATCGGGAATGCCGCGCATGTCGAGCATGCCGGACTGGGTACCGCTGAAACTCTTCAGCGAGGATGTAGAGTTCAGCGTCAGGCGCCAGCCAACCGCCCGCTCACTCGCCAGCAATCGCTGATCAGCTTTTTTTCTTGCGACTCGTCGCGGTCAGATTGCATTCCGTGCTCTTCTCACAAGCTGTTCTTCTCGACATCCCAGCAGCCCCCTGACTGCACGCATCCCCCGTGTTGCGAAATCTCATCAGCAGAACACTCGATCGAGTGACCATCTCTGAACGCCGATACGACTGCCGTGTGAGAGCTTGGGTGCTCTCTGTGGTTTTCACCGTCAACGCGAATGGGATCGGCAGCCATGGATCTAGGTACAGTCGTTGGCCTTGTGCTCGCGTTCGCATTGATCGCCAGCGCGATGATGCTTGGCGGAGGGATTGCTCCGTTTATGGACGCCCAGAGCGCGCTGATCGTGATCGGTGGGACCCTTTCCGCAACAATGGTGTGTCAGAAGTTGCCAAACGTAAAGGCGGCGATGGCACTGTTGATGCAAGCGGTATTTGACAAGACGAGTCCCATGGATGAACTGATTCCCGTAATCATTCACCTCGCCGCGAAGGCCCGCAAGGAAGGACTCGTCTCTCTCGAAGGCGAGACGATTGAAGATCCATTCATGGCTCGGGGCGTGCGGCTTGGCGTTGATGGTTTGAGTCCGGAAATCATCAAGAGCACTCTGGACAGCGAACTCTCAGCAATGAAGAGCCGCCATGCAAGCGGGCAGGATATCTGGAAATTCATGTGTGCGACCGCGCCTTCGATGGGGCTGATCGGAACCATCATCGGCCTGGTGCAGATGTTGCAAAGCCTCGATGACCCGGATTCGATCGGGCCGGCCATGGCAGTCGCGTTGCTGACTACGCTGTACGGCGCAGTTCTCGCATTTCTCGTCTTTGGTCCCATTGCGACAAAGCTCGCGGCTCGGACTGCTGATGAAGTCAGCGCCAAGAAGCTCACGATCGTTGGGGTCGAGTCCATTCTCAAGGGCGACAACACCATGGTGATCCAGTCGAAGCTCGAGGCGTTCCTATCGCCTCACGAGCGCGAGAAGCTGGCAGCGGAGAAGTAGGTTCTTGGACCCGGACGAAGCCGAAGACCACGTCTGCGAAGAGGGCGCTCCGGCGTGGCTCGCAACGATGGGCGACTTGATGAGTCTGCTGCTCGTCTTCTTTGTCCTCATGCTTTCGTTCGCAAATATGGACAAGCAGCTGTTTCTCGAGGCGATGGGTTCAGTACAAGCTGCTCTCGGCTTCAAGCTCGAAAACCCAGGACACTTCAAGACCCAGAGCAACAGTGTTGTCGAGCTTTCGGAGCAAAAATCGACACCGTTTCTAGACATCATGAACATGCCCACCAAGAACCAGGCGCCGAGCAACGATCAGGCGATGATGCAGAAGGTGGAGCAAGCGATCGCGGAGAACAATCTCGCTCGCATCATCGAAGCGAAGTCATCCGAGAGGGGCATCATTGTCCGTGTCAAAGGACACGCCCTCTTCAAACCGGGGTCCGACATTCTTCTTCCCGAGTCGTTCGTGTTTCTCGATGAGATCGTAAGACTGACTGAAGAGTTTCCATACGAACTTTCGATCGAAGGTCATACTGACTCGAGCCCGATCTCCTCAGCCCGATTTCCGAGCAACTGGCATCTATCTGCTGCCCGCGCGATTGCGGTACTGCAATACATGGTGGATTCTGGAGGACTCGACCCCAGCATGCTGAGTGCTGCCGGTTTTGCTAATACCCGTCCTCTGGTCGAAGGCGATAGTGAAGAGTCTCACTCTGTAAATCGCCGAGTCGAGTTCGTCTATCTTCGCGATCCCAATAAGCGCCGAGAGTCCCGAGCGCAGAAGAAGGCGCGAGAAGAGAGTACTGTTCAGGCGGACTCGACCGAGTCATCCTAGGTCGCACCTTTTGCTGGGCAAAGTTTCGAGTGCTCGCACGAAACGGTTCTCGCAGGCTTCGGCACAATCGCCTTTCATACTCGCAATCAAACCGTCCAGGTTGCAATGCGTTACTCCGCAATCCAGATCGAATGCCCGGAAAAATATTCCGAGTGGATCGTGCGAAATGAATGGACCGGCTTGGAAGTAAAATACGATCCAGAGTCCCGAATAATGGCTCTACGCCCCAATTCGGTTCAATTAGAGTTCGGTCGGATAGCACCCCAGATTTCAAAAACCCTTCAATCTTCAACAAATAGCGCTAAAGCTCGCGTAGCGATTTCCGATTCCTGAAGGGCGCGTGCGCAAGACGGTGCGCAAACGTTCTTGTGAGGGGAACTCGGTGCTGCATGGTCATGTGATCGGTTCGAGGCGACCAAACATATCAAGAAGGAATGCCACTGGGCAAGATCTTCCCATCGCCAGGGGCAACGTTGCTCCCGGCTTGTCCAGCCAGATGCAGTCTCCGACTAAAGGTGTGCGCGGTCATCATCTGCCGAAGTCACATCGTCGGATCTTGATCGTGGGTGACTCTCCAGGATTGTGTGCCGCACTGGCACGCTCGTTGCGCCATCCTGCCCTTCGTGTTCGCATTGCGGAAACCGGTGCACTTGGTCTGGCGATGCTCCGCCGAGAAAAGATCGACTTCGTGATCGCCGAGCTCAATCTTTCTCCCGGAGGTGGAATTGGCTTTCTCGAGACGACCCGGCTCGAGTTTCCTGAGACAACCCGGGTCCTGATTACTGGCGAATGCGATATCGCGGTCATTCGCGATGCCATTAGAAGATCCGACGTCTCGTTCTTCCTGGGCAAACCTTGGGACGCACAGAGCCTGCGAGAACTCGTTCGCAACTTGTTGTTGGTTGAGTGGCCGACCCGAGCACAAGAACCGGCAATCGCGGCGGATTTTGAAGCGGAGTCTCGCGCAAATTCTGTGAGCGAAAGACTTTGGCCGGTCTCATCGCCGGACCTCGTCTGCGATTCTCTTGCGCGGACCCGTTCTCGCGCGGAAGCAAGCTTTGCACAGTGCGAAACCGAGGGGGAGCTAGCCGCTGTTCTGGGCCGTGCCTTTGCTCGATTCGTTCAGCCCCATCAGCTCTGGTGGTGGGACCAACATCAAGGGATCCTGAGTCGAATCGACGAACGCAGCTCCGCAGCTTTGAGCTTTGACCGCAGCCGGTTGGCCCCCAAGCTCAGTCGCGTTCTCGCTTCGATCAACGGAGCGTCGCGCCCGTTCGTGTTCGGGCTCAATCGGATGATGGCCAACGAGTCCGTATCCAGCCGAAGCATTCTCGCCATCCCAGTGGTTGCCGGAGATCAATGCCTGGCGAGTGTGTTGGTGGTGACCGGCCAGGCGCAGTCTGTCTCCGGATGGCCGCTCGACCTCGCCGAATGCCTGACGGATGCCCTCGGTCCGACGTTGCAGCGCATTCGTCAAACAGCATTGAAACGGGCCAAACGATGCGATCGAGATCGGCGGATCGCCGAACGCCTGAGAAAAACCGTCGCCGGAGTGAGTCGAGCATTGGCGAGTATCGAACCCCGTGGGCAAAACGATCGAAGCGACTGCGAAGCGGTTCAATTGATCCGCAGCGAAACGCTGCAGTTGAGCAACTTGGCAGAGGAACTCCAGGGAGTTGTCTCGAGCAAGGGCTGCGAAGCATCTTGATCTTGACGGGAGCAAGTCGAACACGGACGCAGTCGGAACGAGAGCGGGTTGCGGTCTCGAACCAGTGTGTCGGAGAGGAGTAGAAAGCGTGGCTAGGATTCTTGTTGTCGACGAACAGCCGAGTGTTTGTATGCAAGTTACCGAGATACTTCAAGAAGTGGGACACGAAGTCCACTCGGAGCACGCGGGGGAGGAAGCACTCCGTCTGTGTCGAGCGATCGAGTTCGATGTTGTCCTGGTCGACCTCCAACGTGAGGCGATGAAGAGCTTGGACTTGCTGAAGGTAATTAGACATGAGCAACCGGAAATATCGGTGGTCATCATGTCAGGAGTTGGAAGTATCGAGGCTGCAGTCGATGCAATGCGTCTGGGAGCCCAGGACTATCTCAGAAAGCCGATCAACCGCGAGCGTTTGATTGGAGTCGTGCAGATGTCGGTGAAGGAGAGGACGATCGAGCATCGCGGCGCGCTAGAAGAAAGTGACCCCCTCACCATTGCCGCCGAGTCGGGAATTATCGGACGCTCACGTGCAATTCGTGAGCTGATGGAGATGGTCCTGAAGATCGCCAGAACCGACAGCAGCGTGCTCATCACCGGAGAGACCGGGACAGGCAAGGAACTCGTCGGTCGCGCGATTCACCGTCTGAGTCCTCGGGTCGACAAGGTCTTTTCGGCGATCAACTCAGCGGCCTTTCCCGAGACCTTGCTCGAAAGTGAATTGTTCGGACATCGACGGGGGGCATTTACCGGCGCATCGAGCAACAAGAAGGGAATCTTCGAACACGCTCATGGCGGCACGGTATTTCTCGACGAAGTTGCCGACATGCCAGCACCCATGCAGGTCAAGCTTTTGCGATTCCTGCAAACCGGAGAAATTCGACCGGTTGGATCCGAGTGCACCCGTTTTGTCGACGTGCGGTTGGTCGCAGCATCGAATAAGCCGCTCGAAGAGGAAGTGGCGGCCGGGCGGTTTCGAGAGGATCTCTACTATCGGCTGGCGGTGATTCCCATCCACGTTCCAGCCCTGCGAGAACGGCTCGAGGACATCTCGGTGCTGTCGAAACACTTCATCAAGGGCTTCGCCAAGAAGCTCGGAAAGCGGATCACCGGTCTCGACCCCCGTGCCCTCGACGTGCTGATGACCCACGACTGGCCCGGAAATGTTCGACAGCTCGAAAACTCGATCGAGCGAGGTGCGGCGCTGTGTCGTGGTGAGCGCATCATGGTCGAGGATATGCCGATTCGCCTGCGCGAGGCGTCGCTGGTTCGCGAAGGGGAGACGATCCAGAGTCTTCAGGTGATGGAGCGAGCTCACATTCTTTCCACCCTCGAGCGCGTAGGATGGAACCGCAAGCAAGCCGCCGAACTCCTTCAGATCTCCACCACGACACTGTGGCGACGATTAAAGGAATTCGGCATTGAACAGCATCAGGTGGGAGACGGGGCACTGAAGGTCGTGTCGGGTCCTGGCCCACTTGTTGCCACCGATCGCTAGAGGTTCGGGCGTACTGAGCAAGGAGTTGGTCGATGGCCAAAGAAGAAGCAAATCAAGAAGAGGTGTCATCCAGTGGCGGGATCCCCTGGTTGCTGATCGCTGGTGCAGTCGTGTTGTCCCTCGCCGCAGGGGCGGGCGGAGCGTTCTTCATTCTGAGCGGACAATCGGCGCCGGCTCCAGTCGAAGATACGGAAGCGGCGGCTGCGGCCGCGGCTGAGCTGCGAGAAGCCGAGGGCGAAGGATTCAAGGAACGCCTTTACTCCCTCGAACCGTTCGTTGTGAACGTGACCGGAGATGGGTACAGCCGGTACCTCAAGGTGAAGGTCGAACTCGAAGCCGACAGCCCCGAACTCAAGACCGAGATCGACGCGCGTCTCTCCCAGGTTCGCGATGCCGTGATCGTGTTGTTGTCGAGCAAGAAGCTCTCAGATATCACCGATTTCGAAGGGAAGGCGTTGCTGAAACAGGACATTTTTGAACGGGTAAACGATGTCCTGGAAACCGGTAAATTGAAGTCAGTGCTGTTTACGGAATTCGTCGTGCAATGAAGAATACAGAATCCCAAGAGCCGGTACTCAGCCCGGAAGAACTCGAAGTTCTTCTCGAGCGCCTGTCCGAAAAGGGCGGTACTGCGAGCTGGTCTGGCCTGAGTCGGAAAGAAGTCGGAACCGAGGCGCGCCTGGTTTCGCATTCTCTTCAGCGAGCCTCAGAAGTATTTGCTGATCGCATTTCGCGGAGCATGTCGAACGTCTTTCAGACATCCATTCGCTTCACGTTGATTGACTGGCGTGACACTGAGCCGGAAGAATTCGAACAGCTCATGGTGCCTACCGATCGCGCTGTCGTGTTTGATCTGGTCCCCGGCGCCGGCCGCGGGATCCTGTTGATCGGAAGGACATTTCTATTTCATCTATTTTGCATCAATCTCGGAGCGAGTACGGGTTTGAAGAAGACTGCGCCTCCCGTGCGCGCCTACACATCCATCGAGCAGCGCTTCTATCGAAGTTTTTCCGAGGATCTACTGGAGCGGCTCGGTGAATGCTGGTCAGACGGGACAAAGATCGATCCCAAGATTACGGGTCTGATCGAGCGCAAGCACGTGCAAGAGGAGATCCCCGAAGATCTGTATCTCGCGACCTTCGACGTGAGTGGTTTCGGAGACGTCTGCCGAATGCGCGTCGCGGTTCCCAAGGCCGCGTTCGAGGATCGAATCGCTGCGGCCAGAGAGGTTGCATCACTGAGCGGTGCTCAAGTCGAAGAGACAGTTCTGGACATGGGGCTCGAGTTCCGCGCCGAGATAGGCTCGGTCCAGATGTCTCTCAGAGATTTTTCAAACATGTCCGTGGGCGACGTGATCCCCCTCGATCGCGTCGATGGAGACGAACTGCTCACGACTGTCGCTGGGATACCGAAGTTCCATGCGATTCGAGGAGCGGTGGGTCGGCGCCTGGCGGTTCAATTGACGGATCGAATTTGACGGAGATCGAGACGACTGATGGCGGGAAACGATGCGACTCAAGTACTACCGGATGTGAACGAGGCGACCGTCGCGGCTGACAAGGCCCAGGTTGGGGCGGGCCTGACCGTGGTGATGGATGTTCCGCTTCGTTTGAGTGTGGAGATCGGCAGCACTCAGCTACTCGTTCGCGAAATCTTGCAGCTGACCAAGGGATCGATCGTCGAACTCGACAGAATGAACGGCGAGCCGGCAGATATCTACGTCAACGAACGGCTCGTCGCGCGAGGGGAAGTGACGGTGGTCGAAGATAGATTGGCCGTGAAGGTCGTCGAGGTGGTCTCAACTGAATCCCTTGCCGGTCGAACGCGCTAATAGACGCCTATGGGTGATGGTACATCGTCCGAGAGGCCAGGAGACAATTCGTGTGGGAGACGGCGTCAGCGCTGAGTGTCGTCCTCGGCTTCATCGTTCTCGTTGCTGCTCTCGTTCGTGGACTGGGGTTCGCGAATAGAAACTCTGGTTCCCGGTCAATGCGAATTGTCGATACGATTTCACTCGGTGGGCGGCAAAAACTCCACGTGGTCGAAGTGAAGGGCGAGAGCCTGCTGATCGGTTCGACTGACAACAGCGTAAATCTGCTCCGGGAATTGTCCGAGACCGACGAAGTCGAGTTGGTCGAGGAAGATGAGCGTCCGCCCCAGGACATCCCGTGGACTGACCGGCTGCGCGACGTGGCGAGAGCCACGTTTGTATTCTTGCTGTTGTATTCCCTGAGTCCCGGAAGTGCAGCGGCAGATATTCTCGAGCTGGGTCCAGCCCAATTGACGTTGGTCCTGGATGACGCCACGACCCCTGCACGGATCTCCTCGACGCTTCAGATCGTCGCTCTCCTGACATTGATCTCCGTCGCGCCGTCAATGATCTTGATGATGACCTGTTACGCACGTGTCCTGATCGTGCTTACGCTGCTTCGCCAGGCGATGGGCACCCATCAACTTCCGCCGCGGCAAGTTTTGGTCTCCCTTGCACTGTTCACGACGTTCTACGTGATGGCACCCGTGGGCGAAGAGATCTACGAGAACGCCCTGGTTCCGTACACAGCCGAGGAAATTGACGTGGCAGAGGCGGCCACCCGGGCGGCCCTGCCGGTACGCGAATACTTGTTGTCCCATACCCGCCAAAAGGACCTTGCGCTCTTCTATGACCTGTCGGATCTGGAACCCCCGGAAAGCCGGGAAGAAGTTGGATTCCGCATGCTCTTGCCCGCGTACTTGATCAGCGAAATTCGCACGGCATTCGAAATTGGATTCATGATCTATCTCCCATTCTTGATCATCGACATTCTCGTCGCCTCGATGCTTATATCGATGGGCATGATGGTATTGCCTCCGATGATGATTTCATTGCCTTTCAAACTCATGCTGTTTGTGCTTCTGGATGGGTGGAATTTGTTGATCAGGGCCCTGGTTACAGGGCTTCAGTAGGGAGACCCCGTGACGATCGAGGAAGTCAGTTCGCTGCTGAGGATGACCCTTTACACCACCCTGGTGGTGTCGTCACCAATTCTGGGCGTGGCGCTCGTGGTCGGTCTATCCGTCTCGATCATTCAATCGGCGACGCAGATCAATGAGCAGACGCTGACGATGGTGCCCAAAATTGCATGCGTGTTCGGCATGTTTGCCCTGTTGTTTCCGTGGATCATGAGAACCATCATCGACTTCGCGACACAAGTGCTCGTCATGGTCGCGGCGAAATAAGATCCATGAATTGGGACTTCGCTATCGATCCCATTGTCTATGTTCTGCTCGCGAGTGTGCGTCTGCTCGCCATGTTGCAGACCGCTCCAGTTTTTCGCGAAGAAGGGGTTCCGCGTCGGGTGCGTACCGCCCTCGCGCTCATCATTGCCTACACGCTGGCCCCGGTTCCCGGGGACACGGTCGATTGGAAGACATGGGGAGGAGCCGACCTCCTACTCGTGGTCTTTGTCGAGATCACGATCGGCCTGCTGATCGGTCTGGCGGCCAACCTCGTGTTCGTCGGTTTTTCGATGATGGGAGACTTCATTTCTACCCAGGGAGGGCTTTCCGCGTCTCGCGTTCTCGACCCTTCATCTGGCGTGAGTTCGACCGCATTGGCTCGGACGTTCAATGGCTTTGGCATGTTGGTGTTCCTCGCAATCGATGGCCATCACGAATTGATCAAGGTTGTGGCGATCACTTTCAACGAGATTCCCATGGGCCTCGGTGTGCCGGACATCGGTAGTTACCTGGCCTTGGTGCACTCGGGGTCGGTGATGTTCGAGACTGCGGTGCGCCTTGCGGCACCCATTACCGTGGCGATTTTCATTCAAAACGTCGCGACGGGGGTACTTTCGAAGAGCTTGCAGCAACTCAATCTGATGGTGGTTCAGCTGCCGGCTCATATTGGGATCCTTCTCGTCATCCTTGGATTCGGTGCGGGTGACTTCATCAATGCGATACAGAATATGCTCGAGGCGTCCCTCGGTCGCGTCATGGCCGTCGTGCTCGGGGCAGCCTAAAAATGGCCGACGAAGAAAAGACAGAGGCGGCCACACCGCGAAAATTAGAGAAAGCTCGTGAGAAGGGCGACGTTCCCCAGAGCCAGGATGTTCCCATTCTGCTGCTCCTGATCGTGGCGTTTATCGCGCTGGTCTCTCCGCTGGGGGAGAACATCGCAGTGATGTGGGCGCAACTCGCTCGCGACGCCTGGGGTGGCAGGTTGATTCTGCCCGATACCGTCGGGGATCTCACCGTGTTGATCCAATACAGCGCCAGCGAGATTGCGCGCGTACTGCTGCCGTTCGGGCTTCTCTTCGTGTTGATTTCCTGCGTATCGCTCTGGGCTCAGGTCGGCTTTTTGTTCACTACCGAAAAGTTGCGCTTCAAACTCACGAACCTCAACGTGGCCAAGGGGCTAAAACGACTGTTCGGGCTAGATCGTTTCTACAAGTTGTTGAAGTCCATCGTCAAGCTCTCCGTCTATTCGGTGATCGTTTACTCCCTCGTGGCGCCCGACTTTGAACAGATCATGTCACTGCTCGACGCGGGTGTGATTGCAACCCTGTTGCATGCTGGCGACCTGCTCAAAAGAGTCATGATTTACATTCTCCTGGTGAGCGTGATCTTCGCGGCGATTGATTTGATGTGGGTGCGATATCGCTACACGAAAAAAATGAAGATGACCAAGCAGGAAGTGCGGGACGAGATCAAGCAACGCCAAGGTGATCCGAAGGTTCGTGCCCAGATCCGCAAGAAGCAACTCGCGATGGCGGGCTCGCGCATGCTCGAAGCTGTTTCAAAGGCAGACGTCGTCGTGACCAATCCCACGCACTACGCGGTCGCGATTCAGTATCGACCCCCTGAAATCACTACGCCCAGGGTTGTTGCGAAAGGGCGCAACAAGCTCGCACTCAAGATCAAAGAAGAAGCGCGTCGCTCTGGAGTGCCCATCGTCGAGAATCCGCCCACGGCACAGTTGCTCTACAAGCTCGTCGCCGTAGACCAGGAGATCCCCGAGAATCTCTACAAGGCTGTTGCGGAGTTGCTCGCATACATATTCCGACTGGATCCGGGTAGTCGTCGCGGCTGGAAGCAGGCGTCATGACCCTGAGAATGGACCAAGTCCTGCTCGCGGTCGGGGCCCTTGGCATATTGTGCCTGTTGGTTGTTCCGCTGCCCGGACCGCTGCTCGATTTTCTGCTCTCGCTTTCGATCTCGGTCAGCCTGCTGGTTCTACTGCTCGCACTCTTTGCGGAGAAGCCCCTCGAATTCTCGGTCTTTCCCACACTCCTGTTGATCCTCACGCTCACGCGTCTGGGTCTCAACGTGGGAACCACTCGATTGATTCTGTTGCACGGTAACGAAGGGACCGCGGCCGCGGGAAAATTGATAGAGGCTTTTGGCGCGTTCACCGTTGGTGGAAGCTACGTCGTCGGGATCGTGATCTTCCTGCTCTTTGTCATCATCAACATGATGGTGATCACCAAGGGATCGGGCCGCATCGCTGAAGTGGCGGCGCGGTTCACCTTGGACGCCATGCCGGGCAAGCAGATGGCCATCGATGCCGATCTGAGCCAGGGGGTCATCGACGACGAAGAAGCTCTGCACCGCCGGAAGACGATCCAACAAGAGGCGGATTTCTACGGCGCGATGGATGGTGCCAGCAAGTTCGTCAAGGGGGATGCGACCGCCGGAATCGTGATCATGCTGATCAATGTGGTGGGCGGCCTCGCAATCGGGGTCTTCCAACACGGGATGGCTGTGAGCGAAGCCGCCGAGACTTATACCATTCTCACAGTTGGGGACGGACTGGTGAGTCAGATCCCGTCACTGATCGTCTCGACGGCGGCCGGTTTGATCGTCAGTCGCGCGGGAGAATCTGCTCCCCTTGCGAGCGAGTTGAAGAAACAGATCTTTGGACAGGCGAACGCGATGATCGTGGCCTCAGGAATGCTCGCGGTCATCGCTGTGGCCCCCGGGCTTCCCTTTGTTCCCTTTGCGTTGCTTTCCGCTGGAGCCTTTGCTCTCTCGCGGACCGGAGCCGAGCAGGAACAGAAGCGAAGGGAAGAGGAAGTCGAGGAACCCGAGGTCGAGAGCGAGGAGGAGCAAATTGCTGGCGCTCTGGCCCTCGACGATCTCGAACTCGAAATAGGTTACGGCCTGATTCCCCTGGTGGACCCCGAGAAGCAGGGCGAGCTGCTCGGGCGTATTCGCGCGACGCGACGTCAGCTCGCAACCGAGTTGGGCTTCGTCGTTCCGCTGATCCACATCCGCGACAACCTGCAGTTGGAGCCCGGTGGCTACGAAATCTTGATCAAGGGCAATGGCATTGCCACGGGCGAGATTCCGCCAGGACATTGTCTGGCCATTTCGCCGGGGGAGGGCGCCGACGCGATTCCGGGAATCTCTACGGTGGATCCTGCGTTTGGCCTGCCGGCGAGATGGGTGCGTGAACGCGACATGGATCGAGCAACGGCGGCCGGATACGCGGTCGTCGACGCATCGACTGCACTGGCCACGCATCTTGCCGAAGTCATCCGACAACATGCGGTCGAACTCTTGTCGAGGAGAAGGGTTCGCGAACTGCTCGATCAATTCTCCAAAGGTTCTCCCACCGCGGTGGATGAGATCGTTCCCGGTACTGTCTCGATTTCAATGTTGCATCGCACCATGCGCAACCTTCTCGCCGAGCGAGTCTCGATTCGAGACCTCGGAACCATTCTCGATACTCTTGCGGAGTACGCGCCCAAGATTCAGGACCCCGATCTACTGACCGATCTGGTACGAGAACGGTTGGGACGGACGATTACCGGACCCTATGTTGGCGACGACGGCGCGCTTCGAGTAATCACCTTGTCGCCCGAACTCGAAGAGAAATTGCGCACGGGCGTGCAACGCACCGAGAGTGGTTCATTTCTGGCAGTCGATCCGGAGACCTTGGATCAGCTAGTCCATGGCGTCGAGGATGCGGTCAAGGAAGGGGACTATCAGGCGGGAGGTCGAGTGCCGGTATTGCTGGCCGCTCAGGCTGTGCGATCGAGTCTCTACCAGGTGATCAGCCGAGTGGTGCCACGTCTCGCAGTTCTCGCCCATAGTGAAGTACCGGCGGGGCTTCAGATCATCGCCGAATCCGTTGTGAGGGAAGCCGATGCACGTTAGACGATTCGAAGCGAGCACGACGGCGGAAGCCGTGCGACAAATTCGAGAAGAGTTGGGAGACGATGCGCTGATTCTCTCGGTGCGAAAGATACGACGCGACCACGGCATGTTCGGACTGTTCAGCAAAGCTGCGGTGGAGGTTACCGCTTCGGTAGACCGGCAAGTGCGAAGGGGCGAGCCCGCTTACAACAGCTCCTCCGTAATCGATGCGCAAGCGGAGGACGGTTCGAACATCAAATTGCCCGGTAGCGATTCGCTCCTGACTCGTGCAGCGTTGGCTCCGCTCGAGTCGGAGCTGAAGCTCTTGCGCGCCGAACTCCGGACACTTCACGCCGGTCATGCAGAAGACGATGGTGCGGTTCGCGACGAACTCGAAGCGCTGAGGCGAATGCTTGCCGAGAACGGGGGATGGGGCGCTTCCGGTGCAAGATCCGGTGTTCCGGGTTTTGCGGGGGCGTTGGGAAGAAGCGGGTTGTCGATGCGCCACCTCGAGCGCATCGCTGCGACGGCCAAGGAGCTTGCGACCGAAGGGCAGACCTCCCTCGAGCTCGCCTATCGCGAAGCTCTGGCGGCCCGCATCGAAGAGCGCATCGTGATCCCACGATCCGATCGGCCCGAGCGAGTCGAACTGTTCGTTGGGGCACCCGGCGTCGGAAAGACGACGACCCTGGCAAAGATTGCCGCCCAGGAAGACGAACGCGATGATCGCGTGTCGCTGATGACTACCGATACGTTTCGCATCGGCGCAGAAGAACAGTTGAGAACCTACGCCGATTTGCTTCAGGTTTCTTTCGCGACCGCAGTCTCTCCGCGAGCAGTGGGAGACTGTGTGAAGCAATGGGGAAATCGTCGGATCCTGATCGATTCCGCCGGGCGAGGTCGCTCGGATCGCGCGGCGATGGGCGAACTACTCGAAATTCGCCGGACCCTGGGTTCCCAAGCGATGGTTCACCTCGTTCTCTCCGCCGAAACGAAGGAAGCCGACCTGCGCGAACAGGTGCGACGCTACGCACCATTGCATCCCGACTCGATCATCGTGACCCGAATGGATGAAAGTGATCACTGGGCGGACGTGGCCAACGTTCTCCTTGACGAGACGACTCCACCGCTGATGTGGCTCGGAACCGGTCAACGCGTACCCGAAGATTTGATGTTGCCCGACTCACGAGATCTCGCCGAACAACTTCTCGAGGAAGCCGCATGAGCCTGCCCGATCTCGCATCCATCCGTTGGGAGAGTCCTCCCGTTGATCAAGCTGCGAGCTTGCGTCAGCGACCGCGTGCCGAGGGCCCCCTGGATCGTATGACCGCTGTAGTCAGCGGGAAGGGCGGCGTGGGCAAGACAATCATCGTGGCCAATCTCGCGGTGGCCGCCGCCGGGTTGGGAGCTCGGGTTCTAGTCGTGGACGGCGACATGGGACTATCAAATTTGGATCTCTTGATGGGACTGTCCCCCAAACTGAATGTCGTCGATGTTTTGACAGGGCGATGTTCGCTCGGCCAAGCCCTGGTCAAGGGACCCAAGGGCATCGAACTCTTGCCAGCGGGATCCGGTCGTCACGATCTTACGGTCTTCGAAGAGGGTGGGACCGAGCGGCTGATGCAGTTGATCGCGGGGGTTGCAAGGGACTATGACCTGATTCTGGTGGATGCTGGCGCCGGGATCGGAAGAGTCGTGGTCGAGCTCGCACTGGCCTCTTCTCGCGTACTGCTCGTCGCGGTGCCCGAGCCCACGAGCTATGCGGACGCCTACGCTACTTGCAAGACCCTCTGGAACGCCAATCCGCACCTCAAAATCGAAACACTGATCAACTGCAGTGAGAATGTCCAGGAAGGCAGACGTGTACATGCTCACCTTGAAATGATGTGCGATCGCTTTTTGAACAAGCAGTTGAATCTACGAGGGATTCTGCCCCGCGACCGACGCTTGCGAGAAGCGGTCGTCAATCAGAGAGTCGTGGTGGAAGCATTTCCAAATGCAAACATCGCCAAGTGCTTTGCCGATCTTGCTCAGCAGTTTCTTTCGCCGGTCGTTAGCGAGAACTCGATCCGAGACGGCATCAATTTCTTCCCCCTGGATGAAACAAGGAAAGGAGACGCACTGGGGAACCTCTGACGAATGATCGCCAGAAGCTTTCCCGTCGCGAATCAAACTCAGGACGGGGGTACATGGTCATGGCCGAAATCCGAAATATCGACACGCAAAGAATTCACCCGGATCTTTCTGCTCCTCGGCGCGTGAACCCACTGGACGAAAAGTTGTCCGAAGAGGAGCGACGCCAACTGCTGCGCAGGAAGCGCGCGCGGGCCGCCGCTAAAAAGAAAAATACTCGCAGCGAAAAATCTGACGATTCGGGTTCGGGAAGTGACGTCGACATCCGCGTATAGCGCCGGCGTGTGGAGTGACTTGTGCGAACCCATTCGATCAATTCGTTCCCTGCTCAACGATCCATCCCACGCGCTGTTGCTGTCCGCGTTTCCATCTGAACTGTCGAAGCTATCGAATCGCGACATTTGTTCCGGGTGAGAATTCGCGCGACACGACCAAGAACTTCCCAAGGCGTTGTATTCATTCCGATTTGCTGCGCGTAGTCAGCAGGCGAAGCGATGGCACGCAGATTGCGTATCCAGCCGCTGTGGACTCAAGAGTCGGAAAGATATTCCGACCCGTGCGAACGCACCGCTGCAGAGTGAACGATTTCTGCACAGAGGAAGACAAGAGCAGTATGTCCAGCAATTTGTACGTGTCTGCAGCCGGGGCCATGGCGAGATTGACTCAACTCGATCTCGTCGCAAATAACCTGGCGAACGCCGGCACTACGGGATACAAGCGCGACGGTGCGATGTTCGAGAGCGTGCTCCAGAACTCGCTGACCGACAGTGAAGGCGAGATCGTACTGGGCGCCCCGGGCTTGAACTTCGTGAGGAGTTACGGCATTGGAAGTGACTTTGAAGCGGGGTCGATCGAGAAGACGGGTGTTCCACTCGACTTCGCAATTCTGGGCCCAGGATTTCTCGAGATTCAGACCGACGACGGCCCTCGCTACACACGTTCGGGCTCACTCAAGGTTGACGCTGCTGGAAATTTGACGACGCGTGATGGGCAGCTGGTGGCGGGAATCGGCGGGCCCATCCAGGCTTCGGGAATTGGCGTCCATGTGTCGTCCAGTGGACAGATTCTCGACGGTGCGAATGTCGAACTGGATCGGCTGAAGATCGTTGAATTCGAAAACCTGCTCGAACTCAAAAAAGGTGGAAGTCAGCGCTACGAGGCGTTGGAGGGGGCAAACCCGACCCAGGTCGAACGGCCCACTCTCGTGCCCCAATCCCTAGAGGGATCAAACGTCAACACCGTCCTCGAGATGAGCACCCTCGTAATTCTTCAGCGCGCATTCGAAGCGAACATAAAAATACTTCAAGCGGACGACGATGCCACAAAACGACTGATCAGGGAGGTCCGAGGATGAGAGCTCTATTTAGTGCCGCGTCCGGAATGGAAGCGCAACAACTGCGAATCGACTCGATCGCGAATAACATCGCGAATGTCACGACTACGGGCTTCAAGAAGTCACGCACCGAGTTTGAAGATCTCTTCTATGAGACGATTCGAATGCCGGGTGCCGCTTCCGCAGGTGGCTCTTCGCTTCCGACGGGTATTCAAATCGGACACGGAGTTCGCCTGGCGGCGATCGGACGCATATTCACCGCTGGGGACAGTATCGCTACCAGCAATGTGCTGGACATGGCGATCAACGGTGAGGGGTTCTTTCAGATCCAAAAGACCGGGGGTGAAACCGTTTACACCCGAGATGGTTCGTTCAAGAAAGACGGTGATGGCGACCTCGTAACCAAGTCCGGCGATCTGTTGATCCCGCCCATCAATATCGCCTCCGACGTCACCAATATCACAATCCTGCCCGACGGAACGGTCAATGTGATTCAGGCCGGAACCACGACCCCCGTACAGGTTGGACAGATCGAACTCGCGAGGTTTCCGAACAACGCCGGATTGCTCGCTTTGGGTGGGAATCTCTTTGGCGTGACCGAGGCGTCGGGTGACCCCGAGACCGGCGCACCCGATCAGAGTGGATATGGCTCGATCAGCTCGGGCTTCCTCGAGGGTTCAAACGTGAATGTGGCGGAGGAGTTGGTGCAAATGATTCTGGCCCAACGGGCCTTCGAAGTGAATTCTCGGGTGATTCGCGCCGGCGACGAGATGCTGCGCACCGCAGCACAACTGAGTTCATAGGGCGGTAGCTCTCGAGTCGTGAAGTTTGAGTAGAGGAATCTCATGAATCGAACGATTAGAAGTGCGTTTGTGTTGGTGACGACGCTCCTTGCGGGACTGATCGTCTGCTCCTCCGCCGGCGCCAACCAGTCGCTAGCAGCGCGCGTTCACGACAAGATCGAACAGTTTCTTCAGTCTCGAGCGTCAGCTCGCGTCAACAGACTCGAGATTCCCGACCTGGAGGTGTTCAACTTGTCCGGCGTCTCGCCGGCTGATGTCAACATCAAGCTTCGCACCCGGCTCGTAGGAGAGCTCCTGGGCAGGGTGCCGGTTACGGTCATCATTTCCCATGGATCCAAAGAGCTCAAGCGCGCCGTTGTTACGGCCAGCCTCAAGTCAGTCGTTCCGGTTCTCGTCGCCAGCCGTGCGATGCGGCGCGGCGAGGTCGTCACTGAAGATGACTTTTACGTGGAGCGCCGGGATGTCTCCGTGATGAGGGGAGCAGTGATTTCTCGCGAGAGAAATCTACTGGGCATGCGTCTGCGGCGCTCCATTACCGCCGGTCGGGTTTGGCAACCGCGGCATATCGAATCGGTCCCGAAAGTAATGCGGGGAGAGATGGTGCGGATTCGACTCGAGTCAGGAGGGCTTCGTATCGACAGCATTGGCAAGGCGAGCGAAGACGGTCGAGTGGGTGACCTGATTCGTGTCCTGAATGCCTCCAAGCGATACGTCACGGGCAGGGTCGATGCGGAGGGCACCATTCATGTGCGCTTCTGAACGGACGGAAGTGAAAGAGCGCTCGATTCGGCTTTGCATGTTCTCGCTCTTGATCGCCTTCCTGGTCGTGTCGTCGGGCATGGGTTGCGTGGAGACCGCAATGCGAGAGCGCGGCGAGGAAATGAACTACGAGCCGATTGCGGTTGCCGCACCCGCGGTGACGGCGAGTGGGTCCATCTATCCCGGTGAGAATTCAGCGGGCTCCCTGTTCCTCGTGGATAGCAAGGCCCGCAGGGTGGGTGACCTGATCACGGTGTTGATCGTCGAGCAGACCAAGGCGGTGGGAGATGCCACGACCAAACTCGAAGCCGAGCGAACGATGAGTGGAGCCGTGTCGTCGGATATCGGCTTGACCTCTCTGATCACCGGACCCGCGAAGGCGATTCTCAAATTCTTTGGACTCGCCGGTTCCGAAGTCTCCGTCGCAAACGGCGCCGAAGTGAATGTCGTTTCGAGCACCATGACCAACGATTTTTCGGGTGCGGGCAAGACCAGTCGCAGCGGCAGCTTCACCGGCGTGATCACGTGTCGAGTGATCGATGTTTTGCCCGGGGGCGTTCTACACATTCGCGGCAGGCGCTGGATGGTGATCAATCACGACGCCCAGTACCTCACGATCGAGGGACTCGTCCGTCCGGAAGACCTCACGGTGGGAAATACCGTGGCTTCCAATTTCATTGCAGAGATGAGTCTCAGCTACGACGGACTCGGAGTGATTGACGACAAACAGCGGCCGGGCTGGGTTGCAAGAATATTCGATTGGGTCTATCCGCTGTGAAGAATACTTGCCGATCTCATTGGAAGGCAGCGGCCGCTCTCGCCGCGATTCTCGTTGTACAGCCACTCCTGGTTGACTGCGCCATGGCGGCTCGTCTCAAGGAGATCGCGAACGTCAAGGGAGTTCGGGAGAACCCGCTGATCGGCTACGGCTTGATCGTCGGGCTGGCGGGGACCGGCGACAAGTCCGGGACCGAGTTCACGATCCAGTCTTTGACCAGCATGCTCGCGAAGATGGGAATCGCCCTCGATCCCAGTCAGATCAAAGTCAAGAACGTCGCGGCGGTCATGGTGACGGCTCGACTGCCCGCGTTCGCTCGCACGGGCAATCGCTTCGACGTCACCGTAGCTTCGCTGGGAGATTCTACGAGTCTCGCAGGCGGAACATTACTCATGACTCCGCTGTTGGGCAGCGACGGTAAAATCTACGCGATTGCCCAGGGTGCCGTGTCGGTGGGTGGTTTCTCATCGGGCGGTAGTCGCAGAGGTGTTCAGAAGAACCATCCCACCGTGGGCCGGGTCGCAAACGGTGCGACGGTGGAAAGGGAGATTCAATTTGAAATATCCGGACTGAGCGTATTCGAGGTCAATCTCAACCAGCCGGATTTTACGACTTCGGTGCGCACGGCTCGAGTGATCAACGCTCACTTTGGTGAGGCGATCGCTGACGCGGTGAGTTCGGGTTCGATCGTAGTCCGGGTTCCCGAGTCCTTTGCAAAACACGTGGTGCGCTTTCTCTCCGAAGTGGAGATGCTCAACGTAGAACCCGATCGCGTCGCCAAGGTAATTCTCAACGAGAGAACCGGCACGGTCGTGATGGGTGCCGGGGTCATGATCTCGACGGTTGCGATTGCTCATGGTGGGCTGACTGTCACGATATCGTCGAAAAAGGAAGCTTCTCAACCCAGCGCACTCGCACTGGGCGGCGAGACCGTGGTCGTCGAAAACACCGACGTCGAGGTGTATGAAGAAGACGCTCGGCTGAACATCGTCGAGAGTACGGTCACCATTGGCGAATTGGTTCGAGGGCTGAACGCAATGGGAATCAGTCCGCGTGATCTCATCGCCATCATGCAGGCGGTCAAGGCTGCTGGGGCTCTTACGGCAGAACTGGAGGTCATGTGAAAATCTCCGAACTAGATTTGGCTGCGACCAGCATGATGCCGTCGAAGTCGGGCGTGGACGGTGTCGAAGCCCTGCGAGAATTCGATTCTTATTTTCTCGCGCAAATCCTGAAGGGCGCGCAAGCGTCGAGCGAAGAACACCTGCTCGATGGAGGCAGCGCGGGTCGTATGTATCGCGACCAGTTCTATCAGGAAGTGGCCCGGGTAATGGCCAAGCAGGGTGGCTTCGGCATTACCGAACAGTTGCGAGATGCGTTTCCCAAAGCCCCATCCCGGGACTCTGATGCCAAGCCGGAGGAGGCGAAATGACCCAGACCGCCGAAATCGCCCAGCGGTTGTACAACATTCTCGCAGAAGAAGAGCGTCTGTATCTCGAGATGAAGACACTGCTCCAGGAAGAGCGCCAGCGGATGGTGTTGCGTGACGCAGACGGCATCGAAGTGGCCGTGCGCAGGAAGGAAGGGCTCGCAGGGGAGGGCAAGCTACTCGAAGCATGTCGACGCAAGGTGATGTGCGAGATGGCCGCGGTGCTGGGACTTCCCGATGAAGAGGCCACCCTGTCGCGAGTTTGCGCTGCTTTGGGGAGCGAGAGCGTCGAACTGCGCTCCATCCACGGTCGCCTGGTTGCCCTCATTGCCGCGGTTCGAGAATTGTTGGAGGTAAATTCGAGCTTTGCCGGAGAGGCGCTGATTCGCGTTCAATCGACCCTGCGTCTATTGGGGCGATTGTTGCCCGACGAACCGACCTACGGTCGGACCCCGGCGAGCCAGATCCCTCGTCCCCATATGAAGCCCGGGCGAATTGTCCGGCAGACGGCGTAGGGGAAATCATGGCTGGACTCTTCGGAACCCTCGACATTACCGCCCGAGCACTTCAGATCAATCAAAGCGGGCTGGCTGTTACGGCTCACAACATTGCGAACGTAAATACGCCGGGGTACACCCGTCAGCGACAAGAATTGGTGACCGCGCTTCCTATTCCTGACGGCACGGGAACCATTGGGACTGGCGTCAGTCAGCGGAGCATCGAGCGGATTCACGACACCTTTCTTCAGGCCCGCTTGCTGCAAGAACACGCCTCGTTTAGTTCGCTGGAAGCCGAGTCGAGCGCAGTGGGTCAGTTGGATTCACTTTTCAATGAGCAATTTGGTGACGGGATCACGCCCCTGCTGACGCGGCTCTACGATGCATTCGAAAAACTCGCGGCGGCCGAAACCCCAGGTCAACCGACTCAGCGAGCCGATCTCGTCGGTGTGGCCAATTCTCTTGCCACGACGTTCAACCGATTCGACAACCAGATGAGCAACCTGCAGCGTTCGACGGATCGGGCGATCGTGGGTTTGCTTCCTGAGGTCAATGGGCTGATCGAGCGCATCGCGGCGCTGAACCAGGAGATCTCCAAAAACGAAGCCGTAGCTCCAGCGAACGATCTTCGCGACGAGCAAGAGCGATTGATTCGCGATCTGGCATCGGTCATGGAAATCACCACGTTCGAGGATAATCGGGGCATGGTGACCATCATGTTCCAAGGTGGCGTTCCCCTGGTGGAAGGCCTGCAGGCGAGCTCACTCGTGGCCGTGGCAGATCCGACCAATCCATTTGATCCGACGTTCTCGTCTGTCTATTTTCAGAAAGGAAGCAACTTCTTCGACGTCACTTCCCAGATCACGGGCGGAAAGCTCGGTGGCTTGCTGCGCTCGCGTGACGTACACATCGCCACCGCGATTCGCGAGTTGGATGCATTGGCCTTCTCACTCGTTCAAACAGTCAATGACCAACACCGTCTGGGGGTTGGCCTGGTGGACGGCACCGCGAACGACTTTTTCGAACTCACGACCGGGGGTACGGTTGCCGGATCGGCAGGAGAACTCAGGCTTGCGGCCGCGATCGTGGCGGACCCCGACAATATTGCAGCCGGATCCCCACCGGGCCCGGCCAGTGCGGGCGACAACAGGAACGCCCTGCTGCTGGCCGAGCTGCATGGAGCCCTGAACTCGAGTTATGCGCCGGGGGATGTCCTGGGAACCCCGAGCGGAGTGAGCCAGAGCGTCATTCAACAATCCGCCACGATGATTTCGGCCCGAGGCCGTGCTGCGCAACTGGTTGACTTTTCGCTCGCCCAACAGGGACAGGTTCTCAGAGAGGTGCAAAATCGGCGTGACTCGATCTCCGCCGTTTCCCTCGACGAAGAGGTGACGGATTTGATTCGGCTGCAGGCAACTTTCCAGGCCAATGCTCGAGTCATTTCGACAGTAAACGAAATGCTGAGTGAATTGGTCAATTTGATTTAGCAGGGTCGCGGCCTTGTTGAGACGAGTGGGAAAAGGACGGCAATATGCGTATTACCAACACGATGATGTATCGATTTGGCGTTCACAACGCGCAAGAACAGCGTGCGCGTCTCGCAGAAATTCAGGAACGCGCTTCGACGCTCAAGGACATCAATCGGCCCTCGGACGATCCGGTGGGAGTTCGTGCCGTGACACTGATCCGCGATGGATTGGCTCAAATCGCTCAGTTTCGCCAAAACATCACGTCCAGCCGTTTACGTGTCAGTACGACAGAAGCAGCCATCGACGGCACCTACCAGACGCTGGTTCGCGCCAGGGTACTCGCGATACAGGGAGCCAATGGGACCCAGGATTCCAACAGTCGCAAACTACTGGCGCAGGAGATCGTGCAACTCCACGGACAATTGATGCGCGAATCAAACTTACGCGATTCGGGGGGGGGGCGGGTGTTCGCGGGCTTTGCCACCGACGCGGATCCATTTGCCGTAAGCGGCGCTTTCGTATCGGGCTCTCCAGCACCCACTGTGACGTTCTCTGGAGATACGAACGAGATCCGGATCGCGATCGACGAGGGAGTTGATCTGCAGGTGACGCTCCGGGGTGATCGCGTTTTCAGCGGAGCCGGCGGTGGCGAGAACCTCTTCGAGATCATCGAAGACCTGTGGACGGCGCTCGACACCAACGATCAGGCCGCTGTTGCAGCCATTACCGATCGAATCAATACCGCGCTCAACGAATTGAGTGCAGAGAGAACCAGCGTCGGTGCATCGGCTACCCAAGCCGAGCTCTGGGAGCGACGACATATTGACCGCGACGCGTTGCTTCAAGAGCAACTGTCTCAACTCGAGAATGCCGACAGTATCGAAGTCTTCTCATCCCTGGTGCAACAAGAAGCAGCGCTCCGGGGCTCGATAGAAGTCACGTCACGCATTCTGCAAACCAATCTACTGAGCTTCCTGTAACGGAGAGCAAGATGCTTGTGTTGACACGTAGGCAAGGTGAAAGCCTCAGAATTGACGACCACATTCGAATCACGATGGTGGCCTGTTCAGCAGGACAGGTTCGCGTCGCGATCGATGCCCCAGAAAGCGTCGAGATTCTGAGGGAAGAGGTGTACGACCGGATTGCGTCAGCCAATTTGGCTGCGGCGGGTTCGCGCGATGCAGCCGTTCGCAACGCAGTGACACGATTGCGCGAAAGCGCACTCAAAAGGAAAGGTGGACAAGATGGGTGAAACTCTCTCAATCGAGACGAGTCGCTTTGGTCGCATCGAAGTCGATGACAAAGCGGTTCTGCACTTCAGCGGGCTTCCGGGCTTTGCCAATGCAACACGCTTCGCGGTAATGGATCACAGCGAAACCGAGAGCTTTTCGTGGCTCGTATCCCTCGACGATCCGAAATTGGCGTTCGTGATTGCCAACCCGTGGCACTTCTTTCCGGGATATGACCCGGCGATAGCTACGCGGCACCTCAAGGGCCTGGATATCTCGAATTCTGATCATCTCGAGATCGTGGTGTTCGCGAGTTTTTACGGCTCCAAGGTATCGCTGAACCTGAGTGCTCCGATCGTAATCAACCGCGACGCGCGCCGTGCAGCTCAGGTAATCCTGGACGATCCTCGGTATTCGACCCGCGAAGAAATTCCCGCGTTGGATCCCAAGGCTCAGCCCCAGGCTGCCGAAACCGAACAGCTGCAAGAAGCGATCGAATAAGACACGAGGGTAGGGCGGGTCGCACGTCGATGAACGCCGAGCGGTTTGGTGGCATGAGGAAGTGAGGATGGCGAATGCCATGTTCAGAGAGCTGACCCATGGGGTCGCGGCGCGATCTGGCGCAGATGCGCCGGTCGGCCCTAACGCGGAGCGCGAATCGCACTCGGACAGACGAGCTGCGTCGCCGAAGAGTTCAGCCGATGCCGCAGGAGAACTGCGCGCATGGCTTCTGCATTTCAATGCCTTGCTCGAGTCCCCATGTAGTCGCGAGAGTGTCGCAAGTGAAATCCTGCGAATTCTTCAGCACTTTTTCCCGGCCCAGCAGAGTGCGTTGTTTCTCGCGGACCCCGGCTCCGAAGTTCTCTTTGTTGCCGCGGCACGTGGCACAGAAATGTCGATTGCCGAAGCCGAATGGGTCGAACGAACGGCGCGTGAATCCCTCAGTCGATGCGATGTGTTGGGCCGCGAAACATCCTGCGGATCGCTCTCGTCGTTCCTGTGGGTTCCCGTCCTCAGCGAAGGGCGCTCCATTGGCGTCATCGAGATGGGTGATTGCTCCGGACACTGGTTTTCGGGCGGACAGACTCGTGAGCTATCCCGACTGGCGGACGATGTGGGTGCCCTTCTCATGCGTCTTGGGGAGATCGCCAATCACGAAGCCAAGATCGGAGGCCTACAGCGCGATCTCTCGGCAGGCGCACGCCAAGGTCGAGAAATGGAGCGACGCATCATTGCGGGGGCGGGTCGCGAGACCGTCTTCGAAATGGCCACTAGCATCGCGGAACGGGCGACGGACCCGGTCAGCTACGTACTTTCGAATCTCCGCAGCGTACGCGACGAAGTTGAATCCATGCAGAACGTCATCGGCACCCTGGTCGAAACCGCTCGAGCCTTGATGGAGAGACTTCCCAGTGAATTCGAGAGCAGTGAGGCGCATGACCTGAGGGCAGCGCTGGCGACTGCCGATGCGAATCAGTTTCGCGAGTTTCTCGCAGATCTCGGGCCGTTGATCGATGACGTCGAAGAAGGAACGTCTCGCCTGCAATTGATCGGCGCAGACTTTCACGAATTGGCACTTGGCGAAACGGCACCGATGTATTGGATCAATGTCTCGGACGTGATCGAACGAGCATTGGCCGTGGTTGTGCGACGCGAAACCGTCGAGCACGGTATCGAAGTTCGTGTTTCAGATATTCCGCCCATGCGATGTCAGCGGTTGCGAATAGAGTGTCTGCTGATTGACATGTTGGCTCGCGCGTTGGCCATCGCGACCCCCGAAAGTGCGGTCGCGATCCAGGCCGATCTTCGAGGGAGCCAGGTCATTATCGAAGTGAGCGTCGACTTGATCGACGATAGAAGCGGTCAGCTCGACACCAGCGGCGACAAGTGCTCCCGGCCTTCGGATTTAGCGGCCGAATGCTTGCGTGCTGAGCATGTCCGACTGAGTCGCGACATCGCAGAAGATCACGGGGGTCAGATCAGCGTGGAGACTTTGGACGACCTGGTGGTTACGCGATTGGTGCTTCCCGTCGATCGCGACTGAGATTCTCGTTCGCAGCGATCCACTCAGGGCCCGCTTCGATGGCTGCGGAAACAGCGGCGCTATTCCGACAGCGGAGGCAGTTGTTCAAGAAGCGTTTGAAGCGGAGACCTAGCTTCCAGTTCGTCGATCTCGGGTTGTTCAACCTGCTCCTGTGCAGTCTTGAGGACGACAATGTCGATGCGGCGATTGAGCGCTCGATTCTCAGGGCTGTCGTTTGGTGCGATCGGTTGAAATTCCGCGTAACCCGATGCGCCGATGCGACGCGGTGCAATCTGGAGGTGCTTGATCAAATGCCGGGCTACCGCAGAAGCCCGAGCCGTCGAAAGCTCCCAGTTGGATGGAAACCGTTCGGTGTTGATCGGCGTGTTGTCGGTATGACCCTCGATGCGAATGAGTTGCGTAGACAGCGCAAGCACCGAGCCGATCGCGTTGAGCGGGCCCAGCGCTTCCCTGAGGATCTCAGTATCTCCCGGATGGAAGAAGTCTTTTGCCGCAAGCGAGATGACGAGTCCTCGATCGCTGCGGTGGGTTCGCATGCCCGCAGCGTCGCTATCTGTTCCCGTCTGTTCTTCGAGAGTAGTTTCCAGACGATCGCGCAGGATCACGTACGAGATGTCACTATCGTCGTCTTCGGACGTGTCCGTCTCGTCGCTCGGATTGGCTCTGGGAATTTGAATCACGGTTTCGATGGATACGGAACTACTGTCCGTCTGGGCAAAGGCCGTTCGCATGCCCGAGATGGCGCTCTGCATTCTCTCCTTGTCGACCGAGGACATGGCGTAGAGGACGACGAAGAGTGCGAGCAGCAGCGTGACGTAGTCGGCGTAGGAAATCAGCCACCTATCACTGTCGGGCCTATAGTAGGGTCGTCTCCTCCGCCTCACAGACGCGCTTCTTCAATCGCGTTGTTCATACTCGGCCAGGAGAGCAATCGAGTTCGAACGGCGCTGGGTGCGAGACCTCCCTGTAGAGCGAGGACTCCTTCTACCGTCATCTCTTCACACACCCTGCGCTGGGCGATGATGCGGTGGAGCTTCGCCCCTAGCGGCAACAGAATGAGATTGGCGAACCCGACGCCATAGATTGTGGCCACGAAGGCCACCGCAATTCCGTGTCCCAACTGGGTTGGGTCTGAAAGGGATTCCATTGCGTGAATCAAACCCAGCACTGCGCCGAGAATTCCTATCGTGGGCGCGTATCCCCCGGCGATGTCGAAGACTCGCGCAGCCGCGGTGTCTCGTTCCATCCGAATGTCGATATCGGTAAATAGAATCTCCCGCAGGGTTGCTTCGTTCACGCCATCGATGACATGGGCGAGTGCGCGGCGCATGAATGGATCCTCGAAATCATCCGCTAGTTCTTCGAGGGCAACGATTCCGTCTTTGCGTGCGATGGTGGCAAGTTGTGCAAATTGATCGATCGCATCTTCGATCGCGAACTCCGCTCGCAAGAACACTGAACGAACGATTTGAAGCGCCCGGCGAACGTCTCCAATGGGCACCGAAAGCAGGGTGGCTCCCAGGGTTCCACCGACCACGATGAGGCCGGCGGTGCCTCGAAACAGGGTTCCGAGGTGGCCACCCTCGATGTACTGCCCGATCAGCAGGGCGGATATCCCGATGATCAGGCCGGCGATGCTGGATCGATCCATCTTGTTCACTCTCCGGAATCGACTTCATCGGCGGAAAAGAAGGAGAGGCCCAGTAGTTTTCTCCGCCAGTGAATAATCCTTTCCTTGATCTCATCTCCGCTTTCGAGAACGCGCAAACGATCTCCCGAATGGAGTACGACAATCGTGTCATGGAGTGGTTCGATCCACAGGATTTGGTCATCATTGAGCATGAACTGATCGCCGTCGGTTCTTGTAAGCCAGATCAAAGCGAGGCCCTCTCCACTAGATCGAATCGAAGCCCCAGAGAAACATTGGCCAGGGGAATCTCGTTTGAAGCGAAAATCTGATTTCGGGGTCGAGTCCGAGATGTAGCGCCCGAGGTATCGACGGACCGAAGAGAAGGGAAAGCGTGTCCCGATGACTCATTTTGAAACTGCGCTGAGGCGTCTCGAGCACGTAGGCATCTTTTGCGGCCGAGTCGGCTCTGAGCCGAATGTTCAGAAGAGACTCACATCCACTGGACAATGTCGACCAGAGTTGTTCGACATCGAGAATACGCATCAGCCCCAATGATCCGGGATGGGGTCGCGTGCCGGTAATTCGAAGCGGACGTGTCGCCGTCTCGTGCACCGGGCCTTCGAGCAGGGTGATCTCGGCCCGCGTTCGAGTGAAGTGGTTCAGGCACGCGACCAGGCCGTCGGCTTCTCCTGCCCATTCGTGTACGACTCCGATGAGGTCATCCCCGCGTCCCATCGTCGCATAAGCGGTCAGGACTCTCCCTTGTATGGCCACGAGCGTTTCGCAATCGGGACCAGCAGCGAGCCGCGCCAGATCGCCGACCCGACGCAGGTGTCGACAGGGTTTCGCGGCATAGAGACGTTCGAGTTCTGGCCAGTCGGAGGCGATGACTGGCCTGACCCTCACGTTCTCATCGTTTGGACTCAATGCGCGACGGCATTGCGATGCACTCAGCAAGTAGAAGTTCTCAACACCTGCCCGATCAAACCCGAGGCGATTGTAGAACGCGTCCAGATCACTCCAGAGAATGGCAAGCGGCGTGCCGTGTCGCTTCAACTGCTCGAGCGCTCGCTCGAGTCCGTAGCGTGCGGCGCCGCGACCGCGAAAGGCCGGGTCGGTATAGACCATGCCAATCATTCCCAGCTCAATGCGTAGGCCTACGGCTTCGACTGGGATCGTGTGCACCAGCACGTGAGAGGCCAGGCGGCCCCCGCAGCGAACCACGATGTGCTTGTCGAGATCCTTCGCGAGATCCTGCGAGAACAGCGCTGTGGGGAACTCGGCTTCGAGCCGTTGCTTGCGACCTTCTCGCAATCCTCGATTCAACCAGGCCAGCAGGGCTTCTCGCTCGTCAGGCAGGACGGATCGGCATTGAAGCTGGGGAGCAGAGCCGCTGCGGATCTCTGTGGCGAATGCGGTCCGTGCGTCCATAGAGGAGGTTGACTGCAAGATCAGTGCCTCTAGACCGCGCGACCACGAGGGTGTGATGAAGATCGGGTGGGCAGCTTGAAACACGACACTTCAGTGCGCAATCCCGACCTGCATCCATTTTGCAAGCGCCCTGCAACACAGTTGCCAGTACTTGCCTGTGCATGATAGGTGCGCTTCCGGTTGGTGATGGGATCTTGCCTGTTCTCAATGGCGCAAGAAGCCGGAAACGAAGTGGCAC
Organism: Myxococcales bacterium; assembly: GCA_022563535.1. Classification (NCBI taxonomy): domain Bacteria; kingdom Pseudomonadati; phylum Myxococcota; class Myxococcia; order Myxococcales; species Myxococcales bacterium. Next base: position 78,332 of record JADFNE010000002.1, on the reverse strand, counting down.
GTCAGTTGCAACCAATGAGCACGTGCCGAGCGCATGACGTGTTCAATGCGGTCGACGTTTGTCTACTACCTCACCAAGGAAGGTGGGGAGCTCGGTCTTCAGGGAGGATAAAGAGTCATGGGATTAAGAGTCAATAACAACATTGCGTCGATCAATGCCCAGCGCAACCTGGTCAACACCACTCTGCGCCTTGCGAAATCGCTTCAGCGACTCTCTTCTGGTCTGCGCATCACGCGCGCTGCAGATGACGCTGCGGGGCTGGCCATTTCAGAGAGTTTTCGAGCTGAGGTTAGAAGTCTCGGGCAAGCGCAGCGAAACGCAAATGATGCCATTTCGTTGTTGCAGATCGCTGAAGGTGCACTCAATGAGACGAGTGGAATTCTCATTCGTATGCGGGAGCTGTCCATTCAAGCTGCCAACGGGACGCTCGGAAGCAGCGAACGAACGACGATCGATAACGAATTTCGCGACCTGGCAGCGGAAATTACTCGTATTGCCAGCGTGACGCAGTTCAACGGCCAATTGATTCTTAACGGTGCTTCGTCCATTACGTTTCAGATTGGAACGCAGAATACGAGCAGCGATCAGATCACCGTGAGTGCGGTCGATGCGACTTCGTCCGGAATCGGAATCGGGTCATCCGTCTCGATCGATACGCAGTCAGGCGCACAGACTACACTCGATACGATCGATAGCGCGATTTCAACTGTGGCAAGTCTCCGGGCAACCTTCGGTACGGTGCAGAACCGTCTCGAGTCAACGATTCGATCTCTCGCGGTTGCGATCGAGAATACCTCGGCAGCAGAATCGCGAATTCGCGACGTAGACTTCGCAAGTGAAACGGCCGAATTGACGAGGAACCAAGTACTGCAACAAGCGGGCATTTCGGTTCTAGGACAGGCAAACGTCTCGACCCAGAGTGCTTTGTCGCTACTGCAATAGCGATACAGCGATCGGTTACGACACTCGCCTGAGAACTGAGGCCCTCGGCAACATCTTGTTACCGAGGGCTTCGGTGTAAGCGGAGAAGGAGGAGGCGAGATGGCGAGTGCAATTGGCGGCGGTCTGCCCGATTCGCGACCGACCTTCTCCGGTTTAGCCACGGGACTCGATACATCTGCGCTGATCGAAAACCTGCTCCTGATCGAACGCGAGCCCCTCAATCGCCTCGAAGCACGGCGAAACGACGTCGCAGATCAGCAAGATCTGATGCAGGACCTGAACACGAAGTTGCTCGCCTTGCGCGACGCTGCCCGAGAGATCGACAATCGTGGCCTGTTCGGGAGCAGTGAATCTTCCGACGAAGAATTCCTTACCTACAAGACCGAGAGCAGCGACGAAGATGTCTTGACGGCCACCGCATCAAACGGTGCCACTCCAGGCAATCTGGATCTGACAGTTCAACAACTTGCGTCCTCTGGCAGGCAGTTCAGCACGACGTTTACCACGGCGGATACCGCGGAAATCGCGGCAGGCAGCACGATTCGTATCGAACTGAATGATGCAGATCCGAGCGCGATTCCTCCGAAAACTGCCACAACAATATTTGACTACACGGTTGGCCAGGACGGAATTACGCTGGCTGCGCTCAAGGCTCTGATCAATTCGGATGTCAATAACGAGGACAACATCACCGCCGAAATCGTACAGATCGCCGATGATGAGTTTCGGTTGGTTCTTACTGGTAACAACGAAGGCGAAGAAGCGGACTTCACCCTGAGCGGTACCGCAATCTCGGTGGACGCAAGTCTAACCCACGCCGCGACCAATGCAGAGTTCACCGTCAGTGGGCTCAGCCTTACCCGAAATTCGAATACCATCACCGATGTACTCGCGGGGTTGACCTTCGAATTGAAAGGGTTGAGCGAGATCGAAAATCTCGCAGAAGTGACTGCGGATCCAAGCATCGATCCGATCTATGAGAAGGTCTCGTTGGACATCGACGTAGACGATGAGGCCATCGCAACCACAATCAAAAGTTTCATCTCAAAATTCAACGATGTCATGACCTTCATCAATAATCAACAGAAGGTAGACAAAGCGACCAAGAGAAACGGTCCCTTGGGCAACGACTCGACCCTCAGGACCATTAAGGCGAGGCTTCTCAACGCGATTGGCCGGCGCTTCAATTTTACATCCGCCCCCAACAACCCCTTTACCAGCGCCGCAGCCATTGGTCTTGAATTCAAGGAAGGCGGGAAGCTCACCCTCGACAAGGATAAACTGATCGAGGCACTCGAAAGAAACACGCTTGCGGTTCGCCGTCTGTTTTCCGGCTCAGTGGAGGTGGATGTGAATGGCGAACCCATTCAGGTTCCTCGGCGAGACGGCAACGGCGACATCATCGAGGGCACCTTGGTCGATAGCTTCGAGGAAGGATTGGCAACCGGAATCGCCAGCCTGTTGAAGCCGGTGGTACGAGTAGGCGACGGACTGCTCGCGATTCGAGATCAGGGATTCGATGCGCGTCTAAAAGGGTTTGATGATTCGATCGATCGCTTTACTCGCCGGTTGGGAAAGCGCCAGGAAACATTGATTGCACAGTTTACGCGCCTCGAACAAATCGTTGCGAGTTTCAATGCGCAGTCGGGCTTTCTTTTGGGTCTGGGAATTGGGAGTCGTCGCTGAGTGGGTGCTCGATATCGAGAGATGGAGATTCGCACCGCGACTCCAGAAATGCTGATCGTGAAGTTGTACGAGGGTGCGTTGCGCTTCATTGCGGTTGCAAAAGCGGCTCACCAGACGGGGCGTCTGCAAGATCGAGGCAATGGGGTCTCTCGAGCCCTCGCGATCGTGGCAGAACTTCAGCAGAGTCTCAACATGGAGATCGGTGGAGATATCAGCCAAAATCTCGACGCTCTCTACATGTTCATTACGGAGAAGCTGTTGGAGGCCAACGTACAGGGACGGGAGGAATCGTTCGATGAGGCATCGAGTGTGCTGAGCGAACTCCACTCCGCCTGGGTCGAGATCGCCCGAAACCCCCCGGACCTGGCCGAAGCCGAAGCCACGCTTGCGAGAATTCAACGGTGAGCCGGAACCAGATCGAGCGATCGAGAGAGCTGCTCGTGCAGACCAATGCTGTGCTCGAAGCGCTGCGGGCAGACCTACCGCCTGAAGAAATGGATCTGCTTCTGGAACGACAGCGAGATGCGTTCTCAGACTTCTCCCGATACGGTGACACCGAATTTCCCCTCGACAACGTGTCGCAAAACAACATCGATGCCGTGTTGCGCCTCGAAGAGTTGATCGTCGATCAACTGCGCCATCTGGGCGATGAGTTGATCCAGAAGAGCCGGTCGCTGACCAGGCGCCGGGATCTCGCACAGGCGTTTAATTCAAAAATCAAAGATCCGCCCCGATTCATCGCGCGACACGTTTGACTGCGAGCATATCGAAGCCGCGATGTCCCCGGTCAAGTTCTTCTACGTTCCGGTTTGGCATCAATATTGCGACAGGTACTCAACCAGTGCGCTCGCTGTTTCAGAATGAAGTGCTGGGTCGGAAAAATTGACCGAGTTACGCGGAGAGCGATTCGAGAAGGGGATGCAGGTGAGTGAGAAGCCAACTCAGATCCTACTGACCGGGGGCACCGGATCATTCGGACACGCATTCGTTGCCAAACGCTTGGCGTCGGATTCCCGTTGTACCATCCGCGTCTTCAGCCGCGATGAACTCAAGCAGTACGAGATGGCGCGGACATTCAAGAACGATCCGCGGCTTCGCTTCTTCATCGGCGATGTTCGCGATGCACAGAGATTGCAACGTGCAATGTATGGAGTGGATCTCGTCGTCCATGCTGCCGCCATGAAACAGGTTCCCATTTGTGAATTCAATCCCGCCGAGGCGGTAAAGACGAATATCAATGGCGCCCAGAACGTAGTCGATGCCGCGATCGATTCGGGTGTCGCACGCTGCGTGGCACTTTCTACGGACAAAGCGGTGAATCCGGTGAATCTCTATGGCGCGACGAAGCTCTGCGCGGAAAAACTATTTGTTCACGGCAATGTCTACGCTGGGCCGAGGCGCTCTCGTTTTTCGTGCGTGCGCTATGGGAACGTGGTCGGCAGTCGGGGCAGTGTGATCCCGTTGTTTCGCAAGCAAGCCGAGACGGGGGTGTTGACCCTGACGGATCGTCGAATGACCCGATTCTGGTTGTCTCTCGGTCAGGCGGTCGATTTCGTCGATCTTGCGATTCGCGAGATGCGCGGAGGAGAAATCTTCGTTCCGAAGATCCCCAGTATGCGGGTCGAGGAACTTGCCCAGGTGATGGCACCCAATGCAACCATTCGCGAAATGGGGATGCGGCCCGGCGAGAAGTTGCACGAGCTTCTGTTGACGAGTGAAGAAGGGAGAGATGCTCGAGAGTTCGATTCCCATTACGTAATCAAACGCAACTGGAAATCATCCGAAGGAAGGGCCGTCGACGAGGGTTTCGTCTATGCGAGCGACAGCAATACCCAATGGCTGAGCATGAATGACCTTCGCGCCCTCGTCAATGAAGACATCCTCGGCGTGTCCGGTACCGCGGCTCCGTCCAAGGGGAGCGAGGGAAAGGCGCGCGGCAATGGACGTTGGATTTCCTATCCGAAGGATTCTCCAACTGCTCGCTAATGCGTTTTCCTGAGTAGATGCTCAGTCGAAAGAATGAGCAACTCGCGCTGTACGAATTTTCTACTCATTTGAGCATTGCTCGCTAAAGCGATCTATGTGCCCATCCGAAATTGATCCAAGCGATAGCCAACGAAGGGGAATGCCGTGAAGATCCTGATTGTTGATGATTCATCGACGATGCGTAAAATAGTAATGCGAACTCTTCGCCAGGCCGGGTATGACGGCGCCGAGGTGCTGGAAGCCGGTGATGGCATAGAAGGGTTGGCCGCTCTGGACCAAGGGCCGGTGGACTTGATATTTAGCGACGTCAATATGCCAAACATGAGCGGGCTCGATTTCTTGAAGGCGTTGCGCGATCGCGAGGAATTCGAAGACACTCCCGTGGTGATGGTGACCACGGAAGGTGGTCAGAGTGCCATGAGCGAAGCCGTGGAACTCGGAGCCAACGGATACGTCGTGAAGCCCTTCACGGCCGACAAGCTCCGCGAGGTTCTCGAAGAAGTCCTCGACTAGATGGATCGTCGCAGTCGAGCTGCGCAATCCATCGCGACTCTGTTTGGCGCCCTGGCGATGGGCGTTCGATGCGAGCAGCGCGGCGGCAAAGCTTTGCCTCCTGAGACGAACGGAGTGAGGGACGCGAACGCGACGTGGCTGAACCCCTAGAGACCCAGGATCTGGCGGTGATCGGTCTGGCCTACGCCAGGGCATTTACCGAAGACTTGCGCGCTCTGGTGGGCGCCGAAATCACGATCGGAACTCCTCGGATCGAGACGGTGCGGGCCGACTCCGTGATCGAGGACGAACAACCCCTCGCCCGAACTACCTGCAAGAACAAGAAGAATGCCGAGGAGCAATACCATTGCCTGGTTTCCAGGTCCATGGCGGTCACCCTTGCGTGTCTCCTGATGGGGCATACCGAAGAGCGACTCAAGGAGATGCGCGAGCTGCCCCTCGACGAAGAAACCCTCGACGCGTTCGGCGAAGTGATGAATCTGGGCACCGCGGTGCTGAGCCGTCTGTTCACCGACAAGTACGGGCTCCCTCCTGTAGGCGTTCTATCGACCGTTGAACTCACATCTCCCATGGAAGACACCGAGTGGCTCGTCGATGCGGAATATCTTCGCTGCCACTTCCCGGTAAACATCCCCGGCTACGGCGACGAAAGTCTGGTGATCGTTTTCCCGCCGAACGTCGCCCATGAGTGGTTCGGTGTCGACATTGGCCCGTTCGCTGAATCTTCAGGATCAGAGGAAGACCAGGGGGAGCTGGACGAAGATGCGATCGAATCGACCTCGATCGTTTTCATTGAGCCGAACGAAGAGACCCGCAACGAGATGGAAGACCTGGAAGACGACATGATCCACTCGATCTGGACCATCGATCCCGAAGAATTTGACCCGGACGAGTTGGATGAGTTTGCCGAAGTCGGGGCGTTCATCATCGAATGGGATCTCGACATTCGGACGGGATTGGATTTTGTGGAATGCTTGCGAGAAGATGAGCACCTCCGAGAGGTACCGATCTTGATGATGTCTGCCACGCCCAGCGAAGCCAAGGTTCGCACCGCGATCCGATCCGGGGCGAATAGCTTTGTACGTAAGCCCATCGATTTGGACGAATTGCAATCGAGGCTCGACCCGCTGCTGCTCGCCCGACAGCGCGCCGAAGCGTAGCGTCGTCCAATCCTCTGGCGATCGATCGACCCGCTTACCCTCGATCGGTGGAATCGAGCGAGCAAGGCCCCGCTCGCCAGTCCTGACCCAGCAGGCCATGCAATAGCGAATCTACGAGATGCCCCTCGACCCGGGCGTGATTTCGCAGCCTTCCTTCGAGCACGTAACCTTCGGCCTCGAGAATATCGACATGCAGAGGGCGGACATCGAATGTTTCAGCAAAGAGTCGCTGGAAGCCGAGGATCTCGAATGCCGTATAGGAGAGCAGTTTCAGGCAAGCTGAAAAATCTCGCCGATAGATGCTCGGATCATCGACGCGATCAGGATCGAGAAGGAAGGAAATTTCGGCGCGCCCAGCTGGCCAGTCGATGTTCGTGAGGCCCGTATAGCCGATGCAGGAGCCCCGGCGTAGTAGACTCAACAAGATCAAGTTGGGTCTCGACAGCCGAAAACCCGGACGCACTACATCCGCGTAGTAGCGCTCTTGTTCGAGAGCTGAGATGGGTGCAGCTTGTCGCAGTACGTCGATCTGCGCATTGCGCCAGACCCGAATAGACTGAATGTCTCGTTCTCTCAACGTACAGACACGATACGCATCGAATTCGGGCGGGAGTTGCTCCAGACAACGATACTCGCTGACCTTGCCTCGAGACGAGTGATTCGTCTCGCGCTGGTTCGACGTGGTCGTATTCACGCGTCCCCTCCATCCGTCAGTCTTCGTGACATGTTGCTAGGTCGATGGGGGTACGGATCATTCCATCGAGCGATTGCGCGTTGCAAGCAAGCTCTTCACCGTGAAAAGAGTGTGGTGCCAGGGGGTGGGGACCAGAGGATAGATCACCGTCGCGTCGATTGGCCAGATCGATTCGTCCAACATCTCCAATGTGCAGAACGCGCGCATCTTTTCCGCCTGTTTGAGGATATCCGCGCGGGATTGAATCGGTAGGCGAACACGGTGTGTTGTGAGAATCAAGTGTTGGCACGTGCCTTGCTCAAGAGGGCTACGAGTCCTCGGGATCTGGCTTGCCTATTGATTATGAAGATCGTGCGGAGTTCGGAGGGAGTTGCATCATGATTCGAGTCGTACACAACGCAGTAGCCCATGCTCTCGACGGCACTGAGTGTGAAAATCTCGGAGAGGTAATTGAGCGCTGTGGTGGAAGCGGTACAGATGAACCACACCTGCTGACGCGCATTCGAATTGACGGTCTCGATCTACCCGAGGACTCATTTAATTCTCTGGAAGAAATCTCGATCGACGGCGTCAAGAACATCGAGGTTGAGTCGCGGCCGACGATGGATATCGCACTGTCGAGCCTTCAGCACAGCAGTGAATACGTAGAAGCGGTTCGTCGCGCAGGGGACCAAGTCGTGAATTTGTTCCGCACGGGACACAGTGAAGAAGCCAACAATATCATGGCGAAGCTCTCTGATTCCCTGGGTGTGCTCGTTGCGGCAGTTTCTGGCGTTGCTGCGGTGATTCCAAGCGCCGCGCAAACACTGATCGAACCGATGAGTGAATTGACCCGGTGGCTCGAACAGATTCTCGAAGGTCAAACCAACGGAGACTGGGTTCATGTCGCGGACCTCCTCGAGTACGAGGTCGATTCGTGCCTCGAAGAATGGGACCGCGCCATGCGGGACGTTCTTGCGGAGTTTCACTGATGCCGTTCGCTGCGAGCCCCGGGGTTCAGACCGATACCTACAATGGCGAATGCCGGCGCGACTTTTTCCGCGTTTCCAGCAGACTTGCGATTCGACTCACATGGCTCACCGAAGCGGAAGCGGAGGAACTCACCCGAGAACTCGGGATTCCGTGTACAGAAAGCGTGTCCCTGACGGACAAACTTCTCGAAGCCAGGCTCACCCGGATTGAAAACAAGCTCGATCTCATATTGAAACAAACCGGATTCGATGTGGAACTCGCCTTGTCGCAGACGGAAAAGCGCGCGGTCGAACTTTCTGGGTCGGGTGTTCGGCTGCACGCGCCGGAAATCTATCGCGTAGGAGATCTCGTCAAAATTCAGCTCGACCTGCCCGAGGAGTGCGGTCGAACACTCATTCTGCTGGGTCGGGTCGTCTTAGGAAACGAAGTGGGTTCGGTCGGTGCGAGTTCTGGTGTGGCGCTGGTGTTTCATTCGATCCGAAATCGCGACCGAGAGGCGATCGTTCGACACGCGTACGAGGTCCAGCGGCTCATGCTAGACCGGACTGCGAATCGGAGTGACCTTCGGTGAGGCGCAGCATGTTCATCGGATTGCTGGTTGGCTTTGCGGCTCTCGCGGGGGCGATAGCCTCGGCCAGCAATGAGCAACGGTCGGAACTTCCTGTGAGTCCTTATGTGATCCTGGGCTCGACTTTGCTCGATCCCCCGCGACTTGAAGCAGTCCCGCTTTGCATTCCTGCGCGTCTTTCCCTCCAACTCGGAAACTTCGATAAGGGGATGGCGGCGGGAGAATTTGAAGAATCGAAGAAATTGTTGGACACCTACGCGGATACCGTTGCGATGCAAGATCCAGCGGAACACGAACGGGATGTTGCGCTGTTGCGGGCGACTCTCGCGGCGCGGCGCGGCCGTGGACGCGATGAACAACTCGTTGCGCGGGCGCAACTTGAACAGATTACGAAACATGAGCGAAAAACCGATCGCCTCGTCTGTGCACTTCTCGAATCAGCGCGGCTCGACATCGCTTTGAGACTCCTGCCCGAAGCAAACGCTGCGCTCAGCAGAATCGCCAGGCTGTCTTCTGGATCGAGCGACGACCCCCTCTCCCTGGAACGCGTGAAGTTCTATCGGGCCGAACTCCTGTACCGGCGCAAGGAGCCGTTCAACGCGCACATCCTCTATCGAGAACTCGCATCGTCCAAGAATCCGCGCACGGCGGCGGCGGCGCGCCTGCGTCTGACAGATCTGAGTTTCGATTCCGGCAAGTCGCGCTCGGTGCGACTCGAATACGAAACCCTGTTACCTCATGGTGCGGCTTTTGGCGCGCTGATGGCCGACTGGTCCCTTCGCGCATCGGAAGCGGCGCTCGACTCCAGAGATTTTGGGGCGGCCAAAACCTGGCTCGATCGCTACGGAGAGGCTGTCCAGGACCGAAACGCCCGGGACCTGATGGAAATACGCCGCGCCGATCTCGACGTGCTCGAAGGTCGCCCCAAAGAAGCCCGTGTACGCTTGCGAAAATTGTGGGGACGCAAAGGGAATAATGCCATCGAAGACCTCGCACGGGTGCGGCAGATCGATCTCGGAGTGAGTTCGGCCTCCCCAGACGCTCGGCTGGTGACACTCCACGCAGCGACGTCGAGTCGGAATCGCGGTGTGCAGATCTACGCCCTGGCGGCGCTCGTTCACGAACTCGTGCTGCAAGGAAATCTCGATGAGGGAATCGCTGCCATCACGAGACTCGCCTACGAAGGAGCCGACCCCGTGTTGGCTCGACATTTTGATCGAGATCTCGATCATCTGTTGACCCGCAGTGTGCTCGAAGCGGACGAGGACAAAGACTGTTGGCGACTCGTGCGTCGCTTGGGAGGGCGCTACGGCGTCCTGCTCGGATACACGAGCGATATTTCGCCATTTCTCGCGCTCGGCGTTTGTTTCGAACGCATGCAATTGCATGCGATGGCGATAGAACTGTATCGATCATTGACCCGGAGCCAAGGACTGGAGGTTGCCGGAGACGTGGCGCTTCCCCTGGCACGTGCTTCGCTGGCGGTTGGAGACGTTTCACTCGCACGCGCCGCGGCCGAAGTGAATATCCGACACGGTGGCGATCGAATACTCGAATGGAAGGCCATTCTCGCCGCGGCCGAAATTGCTCTTCAGCACGACGAGACGGCGAGCGAACTGCTTCGCGAGCTGTTGCCGAACAACAAGCTGAAAGAGAAAGTGGTTTCACTCGCGCTTCTGTTCGCAACGGTGGTCGAGCGTCATAAAAATTCCGATGACCTGAAACTGCTGGAGCGCACGCTCCATTCGATCGCAGATTCCGCACGAGAGGCCGAACCCTCGGCATTTGGAGAAGCGGCCATGCTTGCCGCCTCTCGCCTGCGAGGTGAAGGTCGGACGGATCGGGCCAATGCGATGTACACCATTGCCGCTCGCTATCTTCCCGAAGGTGCCCGAAAAAACGAGGCGCAGTATTGGACGACGGACATTTCTTCTGACGCTCGACCGCAGGATGCAGAAACGGAATCACAAGCGTCGGGGCCCTGGTCCCTACTTGCCGAGTACGAAGCCAGGGCTGAGAGCTTGGCCAGTCGCTATCAGTTGGGAGCTGTGCAATGACGCCCGACGACAATCGCAGCCAATTCATACTGCCGTCCGTCAGCCTTCCAGCGGAAACCCGCGCGGCGGCGCTTTCGGCCGAAATTCGCACGCCTTTGGCCCAGATCGAATTGGCGGCCAGCCAGGTGTACCGCGAAGCCCTCACCCCGAACGCGCGCGCATACGCCGAGCTGGTTTTCGAAGCCGTGGCCGAGATCGATGGATTGGTGGAGAGGACGCTGCGCGTGCTGGTGCCCCCCCCATGCGCGCTCGAGACCGATTTGGATCTCGCTCCGGTATTGACGAAGTTGCGCCGCCGCTTTACCCCGGCTCTGGCCGCGTGCGGGATCGAATGGAAATGGCGTGAGCCAGACCGCGGTGTCGTCACCGGAAACCCCGAACAGGTGCGGCGCTTTTGCACCGAGTTGCTCCATCTCGCGCTGGTCCTTTCGGGAGAAGGTGGCCAGTTCACGCTCGGAATTTCGCAAAAAGAAGAGGCCGTTGAAGTGTCGCTCTTCTGTCGCTGTGCCACGGCGTTGAACGAAACGCAAATCGCGACGGCGCAGTCTGCGGTTCAGCATTCTCAAGCCGCTGCACTGGAAGCGGGCGGTGTGCTGTCGGGGACCATGGATACGCTTTCGAGCGATCTGCGTCTCGTCGTCCCAGGCCGGGACGCTCCAAGCTCGAATCTGCAGGAAGCATCATGCCAAGAGTTCTGATCTATGAACGTTCTCCCGGTCTGCGCCGGGATCTCGAACGGGCAGTGCGCAACGCCGGTTATGAAGTCGATGCCATTGGCGAGCCCGCCGAACTGGCAGCCCGGGTCGGTCAGCACACCTGTCGCGCCGCATTGGTGGATGTCAACAGCACCGAAGACCTCGAATGCCTGGGCCGTCTCGCTCAGACCGAACCGAAACCCGTGGTATTTGCGATGGGTTCGTCGCCATCCATCGAACTTGCCGTCGCAGCGATGAAACAGGGCGCGCGTGACTATCTTCGAAAGCCCTTCCGAATCGACTTTCTCGAGCATGCGCTGTCGGCGGTTCTCGCGGGTGCGACTCCGGGACGGGCGATGCTTGGTGAACCCGAATTTGTCACAGAGGACTCTGTGGTTCTAGATGTGCTCCGGCAATCCGAAGCTGCGGCAACTAGCACCGCAACCGTTCTGATCCAAGGTGCGAGTGGTACGGGCAAAAAAATGCTGGCCGGGCGGATTCATCGGCAGAGTTCTCGACAGCGCGGGCCAATGGTTGTGGTTGATTGCGCTTCTCTCTCTGACGCCTGTGCGGAAGAAGAACTCTTCGGCCGAGAACGCGGTGCGCTTCTCGAAGCCTCGGGGGCGCGCGAAGGTTCGATCACTTCGGCCGACGGGGGCACGTTGTTGCTCGATGGTGTTGACGAGGCCTCATCTTCGGTGCAGGCCCTACTTTTGCGTCTGCTTCAAGAACGTGAAGTCATGGCTGTGGGCGCTTCTACCGGACGTTGCGTCGACTGTCGCATCATCGCCACGAGCCGTCTGGATCTCGCCGACGAAGTCTCACAAGGTCGATTTCGAGAGGATCTGTTTTACCGACTCGATGTCGTGGTTCTCTCGCTTCCCGCTCTACGCGATCGGAAGGGTGACATTCGACTCCTGGCCCAGTTCTTTTTGAAACGGCACGCGAGCGAATCCGGCTGTGAGCCGCCACAGTTCAGCGAATCTGACTTCAATCTGCTGCTCGAGCATCCATTTCGCGGGAACATTCGAGAAGTCGACAACTTGATGCGGCGGGCCGTCGTCTTGTTTCCCGGCCGATCGGTTGATCTCGGACGATTGCTATCCGGCAACGGTAAGCTTGCGCTGTTGTCGCGCGAAGAGCCGCGATTCTTGAACCTACGCGATCTCGAACGGGAGGCGGTCGTAAGGTCGCTTAGGGAAGCGAACGGTAATCGAACTCATGCTTCCCAACTGCTCGGAATCAATGTTCGGACCCTGCGCAACAAAATTCGCGCCTACGGGCTCGCTTGATTGCTACTCGGAAGATTTTCCCCCCTCCATTTTCAGCCTGAATCTCTCCTGCAATCCCTGAACGATTCGAATCGAAAACTGCTGCACTGAGACTCGATCTAGTCCGCCTAGAACAGCGCAGAGTTTGCTTCTTCCCTGGCACGCCCCTTGCTATCTCGACCCATGTCGTTCGCTATGCAAGGAGGTAGGAAGAATTGGACCTGCTCCACGGAAGCAGTGCTCGCGCGCTCGAAGATGCCATTCACTTTCGGCTCGCTCGGTCCGCGGTACTCGCGGGCAATCTTGCCAATGTAGACACACCCGGGTACCGCAGGCGCGACTTGAAGTTTGTGGAAACCTTCGACAAGGCCGTGATGAACCTGGACCGGACCGACTCCAAACACTTCGGAGATCTCTCTTCGGACCCCGGGAGCCGGCATCGCCTCGAGATCGGTCCGAAGGGAAGTCGGCCCGACGGTAATGGCGTCAAGCTCGATGACGAAGTCATCGCGATCCATCGCAACACGGCAGCGTTTACCAGTCGCGCGTCGATTCTGGCGCGGCTGGCATCACTCACGCGGATCGCGGTCACCGGTGGATGAACAACAGCGAGAATGATCCTTTCACACGGATTGAAATTGAGGAGTTGAAGTATGTCGCTTGGAGACATCATGGATATCGCGACGTCGGGACTGGAGGCGCAACGGATGCGGATCACCCTGACCGCATCGAATCTCGCCAACGCGGAGACCACGCGCACAGCCGCAGGCGGGCCGTACCGACGTCTAGACCCCGTGTTTCGCTCGGAAGCCCTGGGCGGCCCATTCGCCAATCACCTGCAGCGAGAAATTCGCGCCGTTCGCGTGGATCGCATTCTCGAAGATGATCGCGACTTCATCACGCGGATCGAACCCGGCCATCCCGATGCTGACGAGAACGGCCTGGTGAGATACCCGAGGGTAAATGTTGTCGAGGAGATGACCAATTTGATGTCGGCTAGCAGGTCTTTCGACGCAAACCTGATGGTGTTCAACAAGGTTCGCGCGATGTCCGAGGCCATCATGCGAGTAGGTGCATAGTCATGGAGACGTTTCGTATCGGAGATAGCGCGCCAGCGAAGATCGAGATGCAGACCCCGGCTCTGGAGATCGAGAAAGAGAAGACGCCAGGTGATGTCTTTGGCGAGATGGTTCGATCCATTCTCGATCAAGCAAACGAAGCGCAGTTGAACGCCGACAAGAAGGCGGAAATGTTTGCCAAGGACGAGGTCGGGATCGTGGAGACCGTTCTTGCCGTAAACAAGGCCGACATATCCCTGCGAATGTTGTTGGAAGTACGCAACCGAGCTCTTGAAGCCTATCGGGAATTGACCCGCGCAGTGTAATTGCGCGAGAGAACTGAAGCACTTGAGAGGACGTAGCATTGCCCAATTGGCTTAGTGGAATTGCAGACCAGTTCAAGCACCTTTCGCCGGCGCGACAGATAACCCTGGCGATCACCGCCGCAGGTTCGCTCGCGTTCTTCTTCTGGATGAGTAACGGCGCCGCCAATTCACAATATCGCCTGCTGTTTCGTGGTCTGGGCGACAGTGAAGTGGCGGCGGTGGTCGACGCCCTGGCCGCGGAAAACATCGACTATCGCCTGGAAGAGGGGGGAACCGCGATCATGGTCCCCACGCCGTTGGTGCACGAAGCGCGAATTCGCGTCGCTGCAAGGGGTCTGCCGGCGGGCAGCGGCGTTGGTTTTGAGATCTTTGACAGGGGAAACTTCGGTGTTACGGACTTCGTCCAGAAGATCAACTACAAGCGGGCCATGCAGGGTGAACTCGCTCGCAGCATCGAGCAGATTGATTCCATCGAATCTGCCAGGGTGCAGATCGCGATCCCCGAGAAATCGGTGTTCCTGCGGAAGAAAACCTCGCACGTAACCGCGTCGGTGATCACTCGTTTGAAGCCCGGGCGAGATTTGATGCCCGATCAGGTAAACGGAATCGTTCATCTCGTGGCCTCGAGCATCGAAGGACTCGAAGCAGGGCGAGTTACCGTGGTGGACAATCACGGTCGCCTGCTGGCACCGATGGGCTCGGGCCCGCCAGGTCCTCTCGCACCTGATGGGGCGATGGCCCAGCAGGCGCGCATCGAAGCGTCTCTCGAGAAGCAGATTATTTCTCTGCTCGAGCGCACGATCGGAATTGGCAATGTCTCCGCACAAGTCAACGCCCAACTCGATTGGACCAAGACCGAGACGACCGAAGAAACCTTCGATCCCGACTCCCAGGTGGTGCGCAGTGAGCGTCTGAGCGAAGACAATTCCAGAGATGGGAGCGTGGCCGCCGCCGGAGGCGTGGCGGGTATTCGTGCCAATGCTGCCGATGCCGTTGCTCCGGATACTGGGGGTGGAGGACGTGAGAGCGCTGCCAATCGCAGAACCTCGACGATCAACTACGAGATCAACAAGTTGGTGAGCCACACGGTTCTGCCCATGGGAACCATCCAGCGTCTATCGGTCGCCGTTCTGATCGATGGGATGCCCCCAGCAGCCACCACGCCCCAAGGTCTAGAAGGGGGTCAGGAAGCACAAGAAAGCGAAGGCGGATTCCGGCCCTGGAACAAAGAGCGAATGGAACACTTCGAGCTGCTCGCCAAGGCGGCCATTGGGTTTTCGGAAGAGCGCGGGGATGAGTTCAGCTTGATCAACGCGCCATTCCACACGATTACGATCGAAGAAGATCCCGGTTGGTTCGATCCCCAGGTCACTGTACTGATCACCACGGTGCTCAATATCGTAGGACTACTTCTCGCTCTGATTCTGTTTGGAAAATTCATGGTCCAGCCGTTGGCGGCCGTGCTCGAGGGTGAGAGCAATCCGCAGTTGCTCGGACTCTCGACCGCCGGGAATCTGGCCGCACAGCTCGAAGTTGATGCGGAACTCGAACAAGAAGAAGAACTGCCCCAACGCGAACTCACGTTGCAGGAACGAGTCGACGCCCTGGCGGCCAAGCGCGCCGACGACAGCGTGAAGACCATTCGAAGCTGGATGGCGGGATAGAGCATGTCTGCCATTCAATTCGAAATGCTGACCGGTGCGGAGAAGGCCGCGATCTTGATGCTGGCCATGGGTCCGGATCGGGTGGCCGAATTGTTGGCGAAGATGGAGGACCACGAAGTCGAGCGAATTCTCGCCTCGGTTTCTCGCTTTGACGAGATTGCCGCCACCATTCTCGATCGGGTGTTGCAAGAATTTATCGATGCGATCGGCCATCACGAACTCAATATTCACGGGGGTCGCGAACGGGCGCTCAACTTGATCTCTGAGACCCTCGAGGGCGAGCGGGCCAAGCGCTTGAAAGAGAAGCTTGGACGTGATGAAAAGAGGATCGACTGGACGTTACGAGGCTATTCTTCCGACTTCATCGCCAACGAGTTGAAGGATGAACACCCACAGACCATCGCGGTGATTCTTGCCCAACTTTCTTCGGAGCGCGGTGCGCAGATCATCAAGGAGTTGCCGGACGGAGTTCAGTCCGATGTCCTCTTGCGGATCGCCGGGCTTGAAGTCGTGGACAGTGGTGTCGTGTTCAAGCTCGAAGAAGAAATCGCGATCATGTTTCATCGCGAACTCGGCGCACCGACTCCGCTCGGGGGTACCGATGCCGCTGCGAAGATTCTCAACGGCGTCCCCAAGAGCGACGGTCAAACGATTCTCGAAGGTGTGGACACCCGAGATCCCGATATCGCCGGCGAGATCCGCAAGCGTATGCTCACCTTCAACGATCTTTCCTCGATCGACAAGCGCGGCTTCCAATCGCTGCTGCGCGAAGTGCCGACCGAGGATCTGGTGATTGCGCTCAAGACCGCTTCGGACGAGATGAAAGAGCAGGTGTTCAGCAATGTTTCGTCCCGCGCCGCAGATCAGATCCGCGAAGAATCGGAACTGCTGCCGCCGATGAAGCTCTCGGAGATCGAGGCGATTCAGCTCGGGATTGTCGATATTGCCCGCCGGCTCGAAGAAGAAGGCACCCTCACGATCGATGCGGGAGGCGGAGGAGACGATGTCCTCGTTTAATCCCGCTCCCAACGCGACGGCGATCGATTTTGTTGCCAAGCCGATCGCGGATCCGGATGGCCCCGAAAAAACTTTCGTGGCGACAGGTGTAGGTGGTGGCGGAGTCGATGTTGTGGTGGTGCACAAGCCCACGCCGGAGGAAATTCGCGAAGAGGCATATGCTGAAGGCGTTGCGGCCGGTCGCGCCGAGCTTCCCTGGCAGGAGGCGGAGGAGCTTCGGGGGCTGATCGAAACCCTCGAGGAAGCGTTGTCTGGCGTGGCCGAGTTGCGACGCAGTTCGCTGCGTGAACAGCGCGTCATCGTCGTGGAGCTGGCCGTTGCGATCGCTGAAAAATTGTTGCGGCACAGCATCGAGACCGACACCGACAAACTTACGGCGATCGTCGAGCGTGCTGTAGAAACTCTGCCCGACGAAGCGAAGTTGCGGGTCATGCTCTCGAACGAGGACTTCCAGGCCCTGCAGGCTGGCATGGCAGAGACCCTGTCGAGCTTCTGCGACGAGAGTGGGGCGAAAATCGAGGCGAGCGTCGAGTTGGCACCGGGTGACGTTCGCGTTCTGGGCGCTGTCGCCAATGTCGATGCCCGGGTCGCTTCGTTGTTGGCTCGAGTGCGGACAGCCCTTTCCGAGCTCTATGAGATTCCCGAGGTGTCGTCGTGAGTGCGGTTGTCGACGCTTCCTTCGGCGAGAGCTGCATCGCCCGAGTCGCAGCCTTCGAACCGATTCAGGCCGATGGACGGGTGTGTTCCCTGGTCGGCCTCCTCATCGAGGGAGAGGGAATTCCTGCCCGCCTGGGTTCAGTGTGCATCGTCGAACCGCTAGATGGAGCACGACCCTTTGAAGCCGAAGTCGTCGGTTTTCGCGAAGGCCGCTTCTTGCTCATGCCGCTGGCGGAACACGAAGGGGTAGCTCCGGGATCGCGGCTTCGCATCTGTGAAACCCGCGCCGTCGTTCCCGAAGGATCGGCTTGTCTGGGGCGCGTACTCGACGGACTGGGGCGCCCGATCGACGGCGGGGGTCCGTTGGACAGTGCGGCCACGGTTCCCCTCTACCGCGTTCCCGAATCGGCGGTGGCCCGAGAACGCGTGAGCAAACCCATGGATTTGGGAGTGCGGGCCATCAACGCGTTTTGCACCGTGGGTCGTGGCATGCGCTTGGGAATCTTTGCGGGCTCCGGGGTTGGAAAGTCGACTCTGCTCGGACAAATCGCCCGGCACACCGACGCGGACGTAGCCGTGATCGCCCTGATCGGCGAGCGTCGGCGCGAGGTGCGCGACTTCATCGAACGCGATCTGGGTGATTCGCTCGCCCGCTCGGTTCTGGTGGTTTCCACGAGCGACGAGGCTCCGCTGTTGCGCGTGCGCGCGGCCCACGCGGCGACGGCCATCGCGGAGTCTTTCCGTGACCAGGGCAAACATGTCTTCCTGATGATGGACTCGGTCACGCGTTTCTGTACGGCCCTGAGGGAGATCGGTCTTGCAACCGGAGAGCCGCCGACAACGCGTGGCTATACGCCTTCGGTCTTCAGTCAACTGCCCAAACTATTCGAACGAGCGGGGATTGCGGCTTCGGGAGGCAGTATCACCGGTATATACACCGTTTTGGTTGAAGGTGACGATCTCAACGAGCCCATTGCCGACGCAACTCGTTCGCTGCTCGACGGTCACGTGAGTCTTTCGAGAAGGCTCGCTGAGCGCGGCCACTTTCCATCGATCGACGTGCTCGCGAGTGTCTCGCGAGTAATGACGGACGTTGTATCGAAGGAACACATGGAACTCATGCGCGCTGCGCGGTTGGCCCTTGCGACCTACGCCGATGCCGAGGATTTGATTTCGATTGGGGCCTACCAGGCGGGTAGCGATATGGGAATTGATAACGCGCGAAGTCTGCATGAACCGCTGAAACAGTTTCTGCAGCAATCACTAGAAGACCGCTCAACGATCGAAGAAAGTGTCGAGGCCCTGCGCGAAATTCTCAATTTGACCAGCGGCGGAGCGGTGCAATGAGGGCGCTTGTTTGGAGGTCTCGGTGAAGCGATTTGCATTTCGCCTGGAGTCGGTGCTGAAACTTCGCCGTCACGAACTCGAAACTCGCCAGCGCACCCTCGCGCTTGCGCTATCGGGGCTGGTTGACGTCGAACGCACGACCGAGAGTGCGAGCATTGCCGCATCAGAACGGGCAGCGGAGTTCAGCGCGAGCGCCAAGGGCGGGGTTTCGTCCCAGCGGCTGGGGTTCTTCCAACTCGCGGTCGAGAATGCGTTTCGTTCGTGGCGCAACAGCCAGGTGAGTGTTTTGGCAGAGCAGATGGTGGTTACGCAGGCGCGCGAAGAAGTCGTCCGCTCTCACACCGATGTACGCGCGATCGAAAAGCTTCGGGAACGCGCGGTCGAGCGCTACGACGCGGATTGTGCGCGCGAAGAGATGGGTCTGTTGGATGAAGTTGCGGGGCGCACCCGGTCGCTGGCCGAGCGGCTCTCGAAGTTGCCCGGCGAACGCGAAGGGAGTCGCCCGTGAAGTGGGGAAGTCTCGCCTTGGCACTGGTTGCGGCCGTGTTGACGGCCCGCGCGACGGTTGTGTTCGCGGCGACCGATTCGACTGCCAAAGCGGGAGAGGGCACGATGAATTCCCGTGCATCAACGGGTTCGAAGCTCGGCCTGAGCCAGGGGGTCGATCGCCTGCTCAAGGAGATTTACGAGCGACAAAAAGCGCTCACCGAAGTGGAGCGAGAGATGGCGCGAAGAGAGGCGGCGGTTGCCGATCTCGAGAGATTGATCGAGGGACGAATCGCCGCTCTCGAAGCCAGCCGACAAGAAATAGAAGATCGCATTGCGGCCTGGGAGTTGAAGGACGGCGATCGCATCAAAAAACTCTCGAAGGTCTACTCCGCGATGCCAGCTACCAAGGCAGCGCGCCTGCTCGAGAGCCTCGAACTCGACCTTGCGGTCGCAGTGATCGGCAAGATGAAGCAAAAGAGTTCAGCCTTGATTCTCGCGGCAATGCCCTCGTCTCGTGCGTTGAGCGTGAGCAGGAGATTGGTACGGCCCCTCAGCGTATCTCCGGCAGGTCGGTCGAAGTGAACGCACGAGAATGCAGCGAGATCATGCCAAGCAAGAAACTGTTGGAGAAGTTTGAGTTGATGGAGAGGAGTCAAACATGAGAGTTGAAAGCGTAGAGCCGAGTCGCGGTGCGAGTCTTACGCCCCTGGAACCGCTGCGCGATGACTCGAAGAGTGGGAGTTTTGAATCTTCGCTGATGGGCGTACTCGATTCAGCCGAGAAACTAGAACCAGAACGTCATTCCGAGCAGGAGCATGCCTCTGGGCAAGAGAGGCGTGCTGATGATGAGCACCGGGTCAAGGAAGCAAAACGTGTCGATGACGACGCGGTTGCCGCTGACGCCCCCGCTGAACGGGACTTCGACGCAGAAGACTCGACCGAAGCCTCGCTCGCAGCAGACACAGCGTCGTCAGATGTTGAAAAAGAGTCCTCGCTAACCGACGAGTTCCAGCAGCAGATGTCGGATCGGGCTCGCGAAGCTCTCTCGTTGCCACAATCCGATGCCTATGCAAGAGAAGGGTCCGGCAAATCCAACGCCTCCCACGCGGAGGGTGCACGAAGCGGCGCGCCGGTTCCGCCAATTCCAATCGAGTCGAGAAACATCGAATCTGCACCCTCGGAGCTGAAGCCGGCTGCGACCGAGCGAGCCGAAGCCGAGGGCACAGAAGAACGACGCCCCAATCTAGGTGAAGCCCGAGCAGAGATTGCAGAGGACCGCAACATGCAACAGCGCGGCCTGAAACAACGCAATCTAGAACAACGCAACCTGCAAGCACGGAACGCTCAAGAGCACGCCAGCGAACATCGCATGGAGCGACCGACGGTCGCGGAGTCTCGTCCAGTCCCGGTCCAGTCCGATGCCCCGGCGCGACAGACGGGTGCAGAACCGATCGCGGTGCGGGAGGCCAAAGTAGAGCCACCGGTTCTCTCGGAGAACGGGCAACAATCCGACACTGGGAACGAGCAGCGGGATGCGTCCCAACGCGAGCATGCCTCGGCACACCATGGCGAACCCGTCCCCCGGTCGACCGCCATCGCTGCTGCCACGGTTGCCGAGAACCTGGTTGAATCCGAGCGCGTGAGAAACCTCGCGGCGGCGACCCCGTCCATCGAAAGTCGCATGGATCCGACGATCGCCTCGGGAGCGACAAACATGGTGGCGCTCCCGGTCGAGGCCCCGGTTGAAACGGCGGAGCCGAGCGCGCCGCCCAGCGCTTCTCGGCCCATGCCTCCCGAAGCGATCCCACAGCACATTGAATGGTTGGTGGCACGTGGAGGTGGCAGGGCAGAAATTCACCTTCATCCGCCAGAACTGGGAAGGCTATCGATTCAGGTAATCGTGCGGGGCGGGGACGTACAGGTCGTGATGAACGTGCAAGAGGGCGCGGCCCAGACCATCGTCGCCGAATACCGGGACTCTCTCGAAAGCAGCCTGGCGGCGAAGGATCTCAAGCTCGATCAATTCGAGGTTCGCAATTGGTCGAACCGCGATGGATCGGCATCTCGCGACGATCGGGCCGATCGAGATCAATCGGAGTCCGATGGGGGCGGCGACTCGCAAGACGGAGAGGGGCAAGGGGCTCCTCGAGGCGTAGCGAGTGCGTTGATGCATCCGAGCGGCGGCAACGACTCCAGGAATGGCGACGATCGAATCAATCTCAGGGTATAGGACGATACGCTGACCAAAAGAGGTGAACAATCATGAGTTTCGATATTGGAAATGACTTCGGTTTGCAGGCTGCGACGGACGCCGCTGCAGCACGCAAGAAGGCAAACGATGAACTCGGCCGTACAGAGTTTCTTACCATGTTGGTGGCTCAACTCGAACATCAAGATCCCCTGAACCCTCAGGATGCTTCGGAATTTTCTGCACAACTGGCTCAGTTCTCGAGTCTCGAGCAGTTGATCTCCATCAAGGCGAGCATCGACAAGCTCGTCGAATTCCAGATCGCTGGCGGTGACCAGCGAGATACCCTCGGTGAAGATCTCATTGCGGCCAATCTGCTGGGCAAGGAAGTCTCGGTGTTTGACGACCGGCTCGACGTCCCGGCTCCCGGCGAGACGCAGTCGATCAGTTTCTATCTCGATGGACCCGCGAGCAAGGTCGAAATACGAGTGCTCGACGATCAGGGCAACGCCCTATACACGATTCCCGCAGTAAACCCATCCACTGAAGGAAACGACTCGAACACGGTCTGGCAGCGGGGCCTGAACACTTTTGAGTGGACGAGACCCACCGGCGCGGAGGATTACGTGCGCGGACCCGACGAAGTTGTTTTTGAAATCTCCGCCAACCTGGGCGGCAACACGGTCCGGGGGAACGGCGTATCGATCGGAACCGTGGTTGCCAGTTCGATGGGGTTCGACACGACGGTATTGCGACTCGCGGACGGTCGCCGAGTTGACCTCGTGAATGTCTTCGAAGTTCGCAGCAATTCAGAGGAAATCTAAGATGGGTATGAAGTTGCGTGCGCGTCTGGCCCTCGCGGGTGAACGCGTTCTCAAATGGATGGGGCGCAGGGATCGCGCTCTCCGAACTGATCCGGTCGAATTCAGGGACGTATTCGACCAGGTCCTGGAGGAAACTGATTGGGTTTGGCTGCGGGCCGGAGCGCTCGAACGATCGTGGCGCGCGGATCGCGCGAATCGGGATTGAACTGAACGAAATTGAATTGGGCTCGGTCTTCGGGACCAGCCAAGAAACTGCTCTGGAACAGAGACTTCAGAGCCATCAGGAGGCGAGACTGCAATGGGACTTTCAAATGCGTTGTTCAGCAGTGTTACGGGATTGGATGCGACATCTACCGCCATTTCGGTGGTCGGCGACAACATCGCCAATGTAAATACCCCCGGCTTCAAGGAGCGCAGAGCCGAGTTTTCGGACGTGCTGGGGCAAACGATTTCCAGCGTGGGTGGCTTCTCTCAGGTCGGCGCGGGTGTGAAGACCGCGAGAATCTCCACCATCTTCTCCCAGGGAACATTCGAAAATACCGGGCGACCGACCGATCTCGCGATCGAAGGTCGCGGGTTCTTCGTGGTCGATACTCCGGCCGGATCGCGATCGTTTACCCGCGCCGGAATCTTCGGTTTCGACAAGAATGGATTCCTGTCCACTCCGGACGGATTGCGTTTGCAGGGGTATTCGATCGACCAGGCGACTGGCTCAGTGTCCGGGACATTGAGTGCGATCCAACTCAACTCCGCAGTTTCGCCGCCCAGTCAGACCGCCAACTACCAGTTGTCGGTGAACCTTGATGCCCAAGACACCGACCTTGGTGGGTTCAGTCTGTCGACTCCCGACACGACATCAAATTTCCGGACCGTGGCGACCGTTTACGACTCCCTCGGCAATCCCCACGCCGCGACCACCTTCTTCGAGAAGACGGCGACCGACAATGTGTGGAACTACTACGTGGGAATTGATCCGGCGGAAACCGACACCGCAGTTGCGACAGCAGGTGATCTGTTCGTTCAGGTCGACTCGGGTGTTCTCACGTTCGATACTAATGGCATCTTGATCGGCGTCAATCCGGCCTCGGCTGCAGCGCTGATCGATGGGTCCGAGTCGCACTCGATCACCTTCCCCTTCAACGGGGGCGCGGATCCCACTCAGGTCATCGGCTTGAACTTCGGGCCCTTCGCTAGTGGAGGATCCGGCGACGCGACCACCCAGTTCGGTGGCGCGGGCAGCACCGTCAATACATTCTCCCAGGATGGATTCGGTCCGGGAACCCTGCAGTCGGTATCCATCCGACTGGATGGTGTGTTGAGCGGCCAGTTTTCCAATGGCGCCAACATCAATGTCGCCCAGCTCGGTTTGGCGGTATTTCCGAACCTCGAGGGCCTGGTCAGCATTGGCAGCAATCGCAGCATTGAGTCGGATGTCTCCGGACAGCCGCTCTACGGCGGGCCGACCACGGGTAACTTCGGTTCGGTGCGGTCGAGTACGCTCGAGCAGTCCAATGTCGATCTCGCGAGCCAGTTTGTGCGAATGATCATCAATCAGCGTGCCTTCCAGGCCAACACGCGAGTCGTATCGGTGACCAACGAGTTGATGGGGAACCTGGTCGGTCTCGGCGGGTAGGTTCCGTAAGATTCGTGGTGCGCGCCCGAACTCTTTGAGGGTTCGGGCGCGCATCGGGCATCGCTGCAGCGCGCCGGCGTGGTATGGTTTGCCGGGGGGTGGTAGGCGAATGCGATCGACTGCGAGCCGAATTGTGACGGCGATGGCCAGGATTATCCCTGGTGCACGAATATTTCTGGCGCTGACAGCCGCCACATTGGGCGTTTCGGCTCCGGCGATGTCCGAGGTCGGCGATCAGGCGCCATTTAGCCGGGTCATCATCGACGCCGGCCACGGCGGCAAAGACGAAGGTGCCACCAGCACCAACGGGATCCTCGAAAAGGAACTCGTGCTCGACGTCACCTCGCGTCTAGAGCGCTTGCTCAAGGCTCGTGATTTGAAAGTCATCCTCACCCGCACCACCGATCGCTTCGTGCCCCTCGAAGTGCGCACTTCGAGGGCCAATGACGCTCGGGGCGACCTCTTCATTTCGATTCACGCCAACGCGGCGAGCAGTCGCCGCGCCAGCGGTATCGAGACCTACTTTGCTTCTCTAGAAGCCAGCGATTCGGCGTCTCGCCAGGTCGCCGAACGCGAAAACAAAGCCCTCGGCCGAGGTGGTGCGGCGTCCGCGCAATTCGATCCGTTCCTGGCGTTGTTGGGGGACATGATCAGCGCCGATCACATGGCGGATTCCAGCACCTTCGCGAAACTCGCGCAGGCCGAACTCTCCGAAGTCGACTCGACTTCGTCGCGCGGGGTGAAGCAGGCGCCGTTCGTCGTGTTGATGGGTGTCCAGATGCCGGCGGCCCTGATCGAGATCGGTTTTCTGAGCAATGATCGAGATGCTGCCTCGCTTTCAAAATCCGGATATCGCCAGCGGGTCGCCGAGGCCCTCGCCAGAGCGGTGATCGCCTTTGGAAAGCGGTACGATGCGCGTCGCGGCCTCGCCTCCCTGGCGGACTAGGCCGGGCCCAATCGATACCGGAGATTCCATGAGAAAAGACGGACGCGCACTCGATGAGTTGCGACGGTTTGAACTGATACCCGATTTTACCGAGAACCCGCTGGGCTCGGTGCTTTGCAGCATGGGCAACACCAAGGTGCTGTGTACGGTTTGCGTAGAGACCGGCGTACCGCGCTGGCTGAAAGGCAGCGGTGAAGGCTGGATCACGGCCGAATACTCGATGCTGCCGGGTTCGACCGATCGCCGCAGTGAGCGCGAGAGCAGCCGCGGCAAGCTGGGCGGCCGCACCATGGAAATCCAACGTCTGATCGGCCGAAGCCTGCGCGCCGTCGCCGATCTTCGGGCCCTGGGTGAACGCACCCTATGGATCGACTGCGACGTACTGCAAGCTGACGGCGGCACGCGCACGGCATCGATCACTGGAGCCTACGTTTCCCTCGCGATCGCTTGCGGCCGGCTGATCGCCGACGGAAGCATCAAGAGAAATCCACTGCGCGATTCCGTGGGTGCCATTTCCGTCGGCGTCGTCGGCGGCGAGATGATGCTCGATCTTCCCTATGAAGAGGACGTGCGGGCCGACGTAGACATGAACGTCGTGGGGACTGGAAGCGGTGCGTTGATCGAAGTGCAGGGAACAGGAGAAGGCACAACATTCAGCGAAAAGCAACTCCACGAGTTGACGTCGATGGCACTCAAGGGTATCGCCGAGCTGAGCATCCTACAGACCGAGGCGATCAGCGCAGCCCTCGAGAAAAACAAGCGTGGCTGACAAGCCAGTTCTCTGGGTGATCGCAAGCGGCAACCCGGGCAAGCAACGCGAGATTTCCCAGATCCTGAAGGCGATGAACCTCGAAGTCGAAGGCCTCGCCCGCTTCGCCCCGGTCTCATTTCCCGAAGAAGGTCTCGACTACCGGGAAAACGCGATCGCCAAGGCGATGGCGGTGGCGAGCCAGATCGGGGAGATCGCGGTGGCCGACGATTCGGGGATCGAGGTCGATGCCCTCGCCGGGGCGCCGGGGCCAATCTCGGCTCGCTACGGGGGTGAAGGACTGAACGATCGAGAAAGAAGCGCAATGCTCCTGGCTGCTGTGAATGATGTGCCCGGGGCGAAGCGCACGGCGCGGTTTGTTTGTTACGCGGCTCTTGCTACGCCGGACGGCGACACGGTAGTGGCCTATGGCGAATGCAGTGGTTTGATACTCGATGCCCCGCGTGGCGATGGCGGGTTTGGATACGACCCGATCTTTCAACCGAACGGGTACGTACAATCAATGGCACAGATTGACCCTGCGCTAAAAGACCGGATTTCGCATCGGGCGCTGGCAATTCGGGATTTGTATGTGCGGTGGGCGGGGAGCGTGGATTCGTAGGACCCATTCGGGGTCGGGCGCAAGCTAAACCTGTAGGCGATCAATACATTCCGAAATGTATTTCTTCATCCGCTTCTCGTCGCTGCGATCGAGCGGCTCGAAGTGCACCCCCATCCCCAAAGGCAGACCCGGTCGCTGCAAATTCCCGGGAACGTTCGCGTACACGACCTTCGCGGCAGTCAGAATTGGGCCACCCGGAAGGCGAAGCTCGAGACCAAGCTGCGCTCCAGTCATGCTCGCTCTGCGAGTCGCGAGAAAGGCACCATTCGCAGCCAAGCTGTAAATCAACGCTTCCTTTGTGCGGTCCACAATCGTTACCGTGCAACCAAGCTCCGTGGGTATCCGCGGATTGCCGCGATTGCCAAATCCGCTGTGGTTGGCGAAGAGGGCGCGATTGATCTGGAAGCGCAGGTCTGCCTCGCAGATGGGGCTCCACAGGGCGAGTTCTACGCCGGCGTTGCGGAGTTTCTTGCAGTCCGATTTTGTAGCGGCCTTGCCTACGGAGATGAAGTTGATTCCCGCTGGTGGGGCGACGGCGCGCAGGGTCTCGAGTGGTTCGGTCAATGTACCGGGTGAGAAGTGAGTCGGAATCAACAAGGCGCCGACGTCCAGGCCTCCCTTGCTGAGCAATTGCTCGACTTCTTCAAAAGATTCGACAATCGTGGTCGGGGCACCGATCTCGCGTAGACGGCGAGCGAGGTCTGCCGTCGCCATCTCCTCGGGGCTCATCAGGACGAGAACATGCCGTGTGATGGGCTCCGTCGAGACCAACGATGGGACCATGGATCGTACCCTGGGCTGATTGAGAGACATGATTTGCGCTCCGCCAGCGGGTCATCGGTGTAAAACTGTGTCGGCTTTAGGTTGTTTGCGGGGCCGCGATTCGCTCCATGAACTCGTCGGGGGTGGCGAACCGAGGGTTGTAGCGTTCGAGAGCGCGCCGGAGTCGCCTGCGAGAGCGCGGGGTGAGCGGGGTTCCCCCGTGCGCAAGATACGCATCTAAGTGTGTGTCGAAGAAGAAGAGCAGACCCTCTCGGTCCAGCTTCTCAGGGGTGAGACCTCGATCGCACAATTCCAACCACAGCGCATATCTCGCGATACGCCGATCCTGCGCGCAACAAAGCTCTATATAGAAGTGGTTGAAGCGCCGCTGACTCATACCTGTTAGTGGGTCGAACGACCCACAAGTGTCGGCAAAAATGAAGAATTTGACCTGCGGGCAGGGCGGCGGCGCGTCAGACGAATGCAACAGACAGGGTCGAGAGCACGACCCCGAGCCCCGCGGCCGTCAGGGCGAGGGGAAGCTGGGTGCGAACGTGATCCATCAGATCGCAACCGGTAAACATGCTCGACAGAATTGTGGTGTCGGAGATTGGTGAGCATTGATCGCCGAAGACCGCGCCCCCGAGCACGGCGCCAAAGCAAATTTGGATGAACAAAGGATCGGGCAGCACCGACCACGCCAGCGGAAGCGCGATTGGAAAGACAACCGCGTAGGTTCCCCACGAGGTGCCCGTCGCAAAGGCGATAATCATGCAGAGCCCGGTGAGCAGCGCCGGCAATGCCATTGCGGGAATTGCGTCGCCACCGATCGAGACCAGGTAGGCCGCGGTGTCGAGGCTCTTTGAAACTTCGGCGATCGTCACCGCGAGACCCAGGATGATGGCGCCGATCGTCATCTTGCTGCATCCGGTGATGAACCCGTCGAGCACCCGGCCGAGCGACATGCCCCGAGACCGGGCCAGGATCATGGCGCAGAGCACCGACGCCATGAAGGCTTCATTGACGTAGCTCCCCATGCCGAGCATGACCGGGACGATGTTGATGCCGAGCAAGATTCCGAGCGGCAAGAGAAAATCGATCAGTGCGGGCTCGTATCCCGCCCCTTCATTCGGCGCGGCCGTACTCGCGAGTGCTTCGTCGACGATCATTGGCTTTGCATCGGGTGCGTTGAGGCCTTCGCCCCGAATTGCGCGTGCACGGGCCTCGCGCATGGGTCCTGACACGAAAGGCAGTTTGCCGTACGCAAACAGCAGCGTGGAGCCGACGGCGAGGATCGCATAGAAGTTGAAGGGCAGACTCTTGATGAAAAAGGCGTACCCCGCAGCTTCGTCGGGGATTAGTGTGATGCTTCCGGCAACCAGGCCCGCGATGAAGATTGGCCAGGCGTTGAACGGCAAAATGGTGGCGATTGGGGATGCCGTCGAGTCGACGATGTAGGAGAGTTCTTCGTGGCTTACACCGTGGGCGTCGGAGACCGGCTTCACCGTCGATCCGGTGAGCACCGTGCTCACGGTTCCGCCCTGGTGAAAGATGCAGCCCAACAGCCAGGCAAAGAACAGCGACGACTCCCGTGTCTTTGAAAAACGCAGTCCGATTGTGTCGGCAAAGTGACGCGCCGCGCCGGTGGCTTCCCAGATGCCGATCAACCCACCCAGGGACCATAAATAGATCAGCAGAATCTGGGCGTACTTCTTGGAGCCGAGCGCGGGCAAGAAGTAGCGATTGATGAAGTTCAGGTCGGCCGGGTCGCTCGAAACCGAAAACAGCACCAGTGAACCGGTGACGATTCCCGCGAACAGTGCGGGTAGCACCTGGCGAGTCGCAAAGGCCAGACCCAGGGTCACCAGTGCAGGGAGGAGTGAAAGCCAGCCGACATCGATGGTTTCAGTCATGGTGACGGAGAATAACGCCGGCAACTCGAGGCGCACGTTCGAGAATCTCAACGGGAATGCTTCGGATTTGGAGAATGGCGACCGATAGAGTCCGCATCCCCCGGCCAATTCGCGAGGTTGTATGTTCGATACCCGAATGGCCTATAGTGCCGACGCCGTGAAGAAAACCCGATTTACCCTTGTGCGACACGCCGAATCCCTGTGGAACGCCACCGGGCACTGGCAGGGTCACGGAAATCCTCCGCTTTCTGCCCGGGGTTTCGAGCAAGCCCATGACTGTGCTGCGCGGTTCAGGGATTCGGGAGAGCGGATCGACCGGCTGCTTTGCAGCGATCTGCTGCGCACCCGCCAGACCGCAGAGGCGATCGGTGAGAGTCTCGGACTCATCCCACAACCCACGGCCCTGCTGCGCGAACTCGCCATTGGACGCTGGACCGGGATGACCCGCGCAGAAATCGAAGTTGCCGACGGTAGACTGCTCGATGCATTTGATTCCGGGGACCCGAACGTTCGCCCCGGCGGAGGCGAAACCCGAAACGAAATCCGAACCCGGGTGCGGGCAGCCGTCGAACGGCTGTCGGTCGCGCATGCGGGGGAGCATCTCATGCTGGTGGTTCACGCCGGAGTGATCAAAGCCCTGGTTCCGGAAGCCAACCCGGCCAACACCGAAAGCGTCGAGATCACCCTCGAAGGGATTCGCGATGCGCGGCCCCGCGTCCGCTACGACAACGCGAGCTTGCCCGCAGCCAACGGCAACAGTCTCTACTGAGCGTCGGCGTCGGGGTTCGAGAGTACGCGGATGCCTTCGAACATGATCCAGATGTCGAGCACCAGGACAACCGACCCCGCGCATGCGAGCAGCCACAGTTCTTCGAAATTGGTGAAGTAGTCGATCAGGTTGCCCAGCATGGCGAAGGCCGTAACCCCACCGACCAGGATCATGGGGACTAACGTGTAGATCACCGGTCGCCCGAGCTTCTTCAACCAGACCGAGACGATCAGCAATGTCACCCCCGCGACCAATTGATTCGTCGTTCCGAACAGCGGCCACAATGCGAGCCCGCCCTTGCCACCACCCTGGGTTATGGCGAGGACCAACGCGGCTGCAATGCCGAGCCCGCCGGCGATGAACCGGTTGCGGAGCACCTTTATTCCGTAGAGTTCGCCGAGTTCGGAGAGCACAAGTCGTTGGATTCGCGCGCCTGTGTCCAGGGACGTGGCGGCGAAGGCGATGATCACGACCGCCATGAAGGTCTCGGCCATTTCTACGGGAATCCCCAAGCTGCCGACAAAGCGAGCTCCGCCCTCGACAAAGGCGCCGAGCTTCGAGCCCAGCCCGTTGGCGGCTCCCCAACTCGAGTAGTGGCTCGACCACTCGGCCGCGGTGGCGAAGCCTGCGGTGGCGGCGAGGGTGGCCAACAGACCCAGGTAACCCTCGGCGAGCATGCCTCCGTAGCCGATCGCCCGGGCGTCGGTCATCGAACTCACCTGCTTCGATGTCGTGCCCGACGCCACCAAACCGTGAAACCCCGAAATTGCGCCGCACGCGATGGTCACAAAGAGAAACGGAAACATCGACGGCGCACCCTCGGGCCACAAGTTGATGACCGGGGCTACCATGGTCGGTTGCAGGGTGAAGAGGCCGAGGGTCAGAACCACGAGGGCTGTCACGAGTTGGTGTGAGTTCAGGTAGTCGCGCGGCTGCAGGAGCAACCAGACCGGCATGACTGAAGCCGCGAACGAATAGGTGAGCAACAACCAGACCCAGGTCGTGATGGAGAATTCGGTGATGAACGGGAACGCCGCGGCAACGTCACCGCCGATGAAGATGGCACCCAGTAGGATCGCGTATCCCACCAGCGAGGGTACGAGCATCGAGATCCCGCGCTTGTACACCAGCCAGCCGAGGATCATGGCCACCACGATTTGTACGTTGATTGGGAAGATCGAAGCCGGATTGTTCTTGAACAAGGTGGCGATGATGAAGGCAAAGACCGCGAGCACGACCCAGATCAGAAACGAGATCACGATCAAGAACAACACCTGAACCCGGCGATTGATTACATGGCCCGCAATCTCGCCGATCGAGCGTCCCCGATGACGCAGGCTGATGACCAGAGCCGAGAAGTCGTGCATGGCCCCCATCAACAGGGTTCCGACACAGATCCAGATCAGCGCCGGGAGCCAGCCCCAGATTACAGCGATCGCGGGCCCGACAATCGGCGCGGCCCCGGCAATCGACGCAAAGTGGTGTCCCCACAAGACATGCCGGGGGGTCGGGACGTAGTCGACCCCGTCCTCCAACTCCCGGGCGGGCACGGGTTCGCTGGCGTCGAGCTGGAACACGACGTCCGCGAGAAACTTGGAATAGAAGCGGTAGCCGAGGGCAAACGCGACGAGAACGATGACGGCGAGCAGCGCAGCGTTCATTCGGCAGCTCCTGTGTGGGTGTCCTCAGCGGACACAGTCTTTGAGATCCCCGGAGCCCAATCTACCAACCCCCTTCGTTTCCAAACTCGCGTACATAATAGAAGAAGGACGATTCCGGCCGCCGCCCCAAACCCATCGAGAGCAACGTCCCAGACCGACCCCAGCCGAACCGCCGAGAGACTCTGACGCGTTTCATCCGCGGCGGCAAAGGCAGTGGCGAGCCCCAGGGCGGCGAGTGCAGGCCTGATGATTGCAGGCCGCCGCCCCGCCGACAGCGCGCGCAGGATCAGCACGGCCAGCACGGCGTATTCCGCGACGTGTGCGGTCTTGCGGACATAGAACTGCACCAGCTCGCTATCGACCTGGGAAACGTTTGGGAGCAGCCATTGGATCAGCTGGCCGAGGAAGCGGGACGTGCTCTCCATGGATAGATATTCGGTTCCGAGCGCCCAGATGAACGCTGCCCATAGGGCTGCCCAGATCCAGGACCGGACGGCGCGCGAGTGGCTTGTGGGATCGGGTGGGTTCACAGAGGAGGAAGATAACAGCGTGCCCGATGGCCAACACCCTTTGCTCGCGCAGGGGGGCAAGGGAGGGGGAGGTTGAGGGATCAAGGGTAAGCCATTGTCTCATTGACAGGCGCATGAGTTCGTATACGCGTTGGATGACATGACGGGTCGACGAAGTGCTTGGGCTTGGATGGGTTCTCGACTTATCTCGCGAATATAATTAGGCTGTCATACATCCAGCTCGATTGGGGGCTGGGGGTTGAATGGTAGTTGGGCCGCCGGGGAGGTGAATGAAGCGAGTCATTCGGATATTCGTGGGCGTCATTGTCCTGGCCGTGATCTTCTACGCGAGCCTCTTTGCCGTCGCAGAGGTTTACACGGAGATCGTCGTGCTCCGGACCTACGACTCTGATGGTCTTGCGCACGAGACGCGGGTCACGGTCATCGATATCGCCAATACGCCTTGGGTGCGAGGTCGGCCATATCGAGGCTGGTTTCGGCGTATCGAGGCGAACGCTATCGCTGAACTCTATCGTGGCGGCGCCTGGCTCCCAGTCCGTGCATCAGTCTCTCGCAACCCCGCGGATGCGGCAGAGTTCGACCGAGTGATGCTCGAGCGCTATGGACTCGTGTATCGCTACCTTGATTTCATCGCACGAATGTCGTCCAACGAGACCCCCGTTCGCCTAGATTCACGAGTCCCACAGCGGCCAGCAGCCTAACACCTGTCAGGCCCCCGTCTGTCAACAGGCACTGTCGTCCCTTGACGCCTGCCAAGTAGATCGGCGTTAGCAAGGAGCAAAGCGTGATTTTGGGTAGCTGCCTTTGCGGAGCAATTCGCTACGAGCTCACTCAGGAGCCGGTCTGGGCTCATAACTGCCATTGCCAGCGTTGTCGGAAGATTCGCGGGAGTGCGTTCGCATCGAATCTGTTCGTTCCACTCGAGTCCTTTCGCTATACGCAGGGCGAGGAGCTCCTCAGATCCTACAAACTACCCGAGGCAGAACGCTTTACTCACGTGTTTTGCGACGAGTGCGGGTCTAGCCTTCCATTCCGAAATGAAGCGCGAGGACTTGCCGTCATCCCGATGGGTAGTCTCGATGACGACCCTGGCCATACGCCACAGGCGCACATCTTCGTCGGATCCAAGGCGACGTGGTTCACGATCACGGATCAACTGCCGCAGCACCGATTCAATCTCGGGGAGGACTGAGAGCCCAGAGGCTTACCGCAGGCACGCCCCGCCGTATAACCAGGCGTTGCAATCGGGCCGGCCAGGGCTTCGTCCCATTTTAATGGTGTTAGCATGCAAACGTCTACGGTGTGTCAGCTGCAGCGGAAAATCGACGCGGGCCGCTGAACGCCAATCCGCTAAACGGCACCGGCCTCGATTACCGGGAGTTCAATGAACGATCCGATTGAAGCACTGATCCTCGATCTTCTCGAGTCGCTTGCTCCCGAGCCGCGGGCCTATTCAGAGGTTATAGAGGTTTGGCGTACCTCCTGTCCTCGCCTGCCCGTATGGGAAGAAGCGAGCGATCGGGGCTTGATTAGTCGAGACGGCTCGTTGGTTGCTTTGACGCCCGTCGGCCGGGAGCATCTTGCAAAGCGTCGCGGGCGATGACTTCAGATAACGTCTATCAGCTACCCGACGACTTGCCCGCTCCTCCGGACGACGGTGCAGCGCGGCACTTGCCTGGGACTGCCTTACCGGATCTTGATCTTCCGGCGACCAACGGAGCTGTCGTCTCACTCGCGCAACTGACAGCCCGGACCGTTGTGTATTGCTACCCGCGGACCGGAAGGTCGGGCGAAGAGCTGCCGCCGGGATGGAATGAGATTCCCGGAGCCCGTGGCTGTACTCCGCAGGCATGTGCATTCCGGGATCATCACAATGAACTCCAACGGGCCGGTGCGCACGTCTACGGGCTAAGCACGCAGTCAATCGAAGATCAGCGTGAGGTCGTAGACCGACTGCACCTCCCGTTCCCGCTCTTGAGCGACGCGAGCTACCACCTCTGCGATGCGCTGAGGCTTCCGACCTTTGAAGTGGAGGGGATGAGGCTTCTCAAACGCCTTACGATGATCATCGAGAGCGGCAAAATTGATCACGTCTTCTACCCTGTATTTCCTCCGGATCGTCACGCAGAGGAAGTCTTGAATTGGTTGGGCGGCATCAGAAGAGAAGGAGCGTAGATCTACAGTGCTGAGGCTCTACGACTACTGGGAATCCGGAAACTGCTACAAGGTCCGCCTGCTGCTCAGTCAGCTCGGGCAGCCCTTCGAACGGGTGCATCTCGACATCCTCAAAGACGAAACACGCCAACCCGAGTTCCTTTCCAAGAACCCGAACCATCGTGTTCCCCTGGTCGAGTGGCCAGATGGCCGGCTCCTCGCCGAGTCGAACGCGATTCTTTTCTGCCTCGCTGAAGGTTCGCCCTATTTGCCCGATGATTCTTGGGAGAGGGCGCAGATCCTTCAGTGGCTCTTTTTTGAACAATACAGTCACGAGCCCTACATCGCGGTCGTGCGTTTCTGGCACTTCTCCAAAACCCTCGATGAAAACAAGGAAGCGTTATCTGACAAGATGGACGGCGGATACGATGCCCTCGGCGTCATGGAGCGACACTTGTCGAGCAACGAGTTCTTTGCTGCCAATCGATACTCCATCGCCGACGTCGCACTTTACGCGTACACCCACGTAGCCCAGGAAGGAGGTTTTGATTTGAGCCGGTTCCCTTCGGTGACAGCGTGGCTTGAAAGAGTGGCGTCTCAACAGGGACATGTACGCATTACAGATTCGGTGGGTGAGCTCCTGGCCTGGCCCTAGGCGTATCGAGCGAAATTCAATCGACCTCTGGTATTGTTTGGCATCAATCATTCATGAGGTACGGCGAATGGAACCGCAGGTCATCCTATTTCCCTCTGTCGCGATGTTCCTTCTCACTTTTGGCGTAATCGTGCGAATGGGGTTGGCGCGGTACCTGGCCATTCAAAGTGGCGCGGTGAGCATCAAGTTCTTCCGGACATACGACGAGGGCGAACAGCCCGCGCGCCTTCATCTCCTCTCGCGTCACGTTCAGAACCATTTCGAAGTTCCACCGCTATTCCACCTGGGCGTAATCATGGCTTTCGTAGTTGGAGCCGTTTCACTGGCATCCGTTGCATTTGCGTGGTTGTTTTTCGGGGTCCGTTGTTTCCACACCTACATTCACCTCGGGTCCAATGACGTCAGCGTCCGCTTCTTCACCTTTGTAACGAGCCTTGCTGCACTCGCAGGTCTTTGGGGCTGCGTCTTGTTCGAGTTGTTCCAACAAACTGCCTGACGAACCGCTGAACGTGTATCGCGCCATCGATCGTTACGCCCGGCTAGGGCTGACGAAAAGTCGGCAATAGGCTCGGGGTGGGCCTCTGGGTTTTCGAGGAAATCACTCCGTACTTTCCACTACTTTTCCCAGCGCTGTTTTATGCGCCCATCCGCGCGCAGGTTTTACTCATTAGACACCTCCGCCAAACCGAGAAATTTACAGTTCTTGTTCAGGAGAAACGAAGACTCTCTGTCGGATTTGATTCAAATCCAAACAAGAAGGGGCGTTGGAGCGCGCGACACGGAGAGAAGATCCACCGCAGGCAGAGAGAGAGAATGACCAACGGAGATCACGGCAGTGCAACACCGCCACCTCACCATTTGCCTTACGTTGTTTTGTGTCTGTTTCGCAACAGCTTCCTGGGCTGAAGACAACGATCTCGACGACTTCTTTGAAATGTCGCTGGACGATCTGGCAGACATCGAGATCTCTGTGGCGTCGATCAAAGCCAAGACGATCAGAGAGCAGTTCGCCATCGTGAGTGTGATTACCGCCCAGGAAATCAGGGCCACCGGCGCCCGTGACTTGATCGACGTTCTGTGGCTCGTTCCCGGCTACCACTTCGGAGTTGACGTAGAAGGCATTACCGGCGTGGGGATTCGAGGGTTTTGGGCCTACGAAGGCAAGTCTTTGATCACCCTGGACGGGATCGACATTGTCGAATACCTGTTCGGAGTCGTCCCTCTCAACGAACACATCCCAGTCGACATGATCGAGCGCATCGAAATCATCCGCGGGCCGGGCTCCGCGATGTACGGCGGCAATGCCGAACTTTCGGTCATCAACATCGTGACGAAGGGCGCTAATCTCAACGGCGGCTTCGTGAACTTCGCGAATGGTACCGACGGCGATGACGTCTCCACTCGAGTTGGTGTAGCAGTTGGTGGCGGCGGTGACGATTGGCACGCGCATCTCAGCGGCTCCTGGGGTACGAGCTACCTCTCTACTTCGAAGTACACCGACAACGATACTCCTCCAG
Source organism: Myxococcales bacterium (assembly GCA_022563535.1). Classification (NCBI taxonomy): domain Bacteria; kingdom Pseudomonadati; phylum Myxococcota; class Myxococcia; order Myxococcales; species Myxococcales bacterium. Next base: position 42,308 of record JADFNE010000002.1, on the reverse strand, counting down.
TCTCAATCAATTTGAACGGAAATTCCGACATCAATTCTCTCTTCTTGACTGGTTGGGGTGGACTACAAGGATCTCGAATTCAGGATCTTGTATGACGTTTACAACGTCGATGACGTCGTGAATTACGGTTGGATCGTGCCCCGCTATAGCGACAACTTTGAGTCCGTCGGGATGTCGGCGAAATACGATTACAAGCTTTCGGAGGCGGTGAGCATTACTCCAAAAATCATCTACGCCTATCAGGAGCCGTGGAAAATCGACCTGGCGGGAGAGCCCTTCAAAATTTCGACGCAACGCACTACTGCAAACGTAACGGCTGTAGGCAGCCTGGGCGCGCTTGGCCTGTTTGAATCGATCGACCTGTTGGGCGGAGTCGAGTTCTACTATGAGAGCGCAAAGGCGGGAGACTTGCCTGGTACAGACGAGAACACTTACTACGGTGGAAATAGCACCCAGGGCCACGAGAACTACTCGGCCTTCCTGCAGACCGAGTTCAATACCGAATGGGCCGATCTGACCGTAGGGGGTCGATATCACTATCACAGCAAGATCGGCGGAAAGTTCGTTCCTCGTTTGGCTCTCACAAGGGTTTGGGAAAAGTTTCACCTAAAGGGGCTCTTCAGCCAGGCTTTCCGCACGCCGCAGATCGAGATCATCACGTATGGTGGCGTCGATGGGAATGGAGACCCGACGATCAAATCAGAGACGACGACCTCAGTTGAAGTGGAAGCTGGCTACCGCGTCTCGGAGCACATGTCTGTCGTAGTCAACGCATTTTATATCGATATTACAGACATCTTGGTTTATACGTCCCTTACCAATTCCTATTCGAACTTCGACTCTGTAGCCAACTACGGTTTCGAGGCAGAAATGCGCTTCGCAGATACCTGGGGAAGCTTCACGCTCGGATATTCATATTACCGCAACTATAGAAACGACGTCCCTGCCTTCTGCACATCTGGGGGCGTAAACGGGGATCCGGACTATGCAGACTGCGGCACAACCAAGGGGCTGTTGCTCGGTTTTCCCGCACACAAGTTGACATACAACGGTACGTACCTGCTCACCGATCGCCTGAGTATCAACGTGAACGGTGCATTGATCAGCAAGCGCATCACCTATGAAATCGGCATGGCGACGCGCACCGCGCTCAACCCGCAGCTCTATACGAACGTGTACCTGCAATATCGGGGCGATCACATCAACCTCGGAATTGGCGTCAGAGATCTCTACAACAACGAGTACGAATACGTTCAGCCCTTTGACAGCGGGATCCGCGAACTCCCCGGAAGGGGGCCGCGAGGTTTTCGTAAAGGCCTCGTACGCATTCAACAGCATCCCCTTCATGGGCAATTAAGAGCTGCCCTTGCAGCGGAAGGAGCTGGGGAACGATCCCGCCTGACCTTCACTCGTACTACTACGTGAACTGCGCGTGCAGAACACGGGTAGTACGTCTGCAACACGTGTGATTGGTGTCCGGCGATCGTCCGGAGTACCCTGCGGTGGTTCATTGGTCGTTGTCATTGCGAAATGCTGCAGTTGCCCGGAGTCTCCCATCGTGATTTCCTTTCTCCAAACGCAGTGGCGAAGACTTGCGCCCCGATCGCCGCTACTGATTCTGCCGTTCGCTGCAATCGCCTTCAGTGGATGCAGCACGATGTCCGTTTCGGATCTGGCGACAACGCCGGCGGTGGAGCGGGCGGCCGACAGCGTCGTGTTGGTGCGATCGGGCCGCTTCGATTCCAATGGTGTCGTGGTCTCAGCCTCCGGCCTTGTGCTCACCGTTAGCCACGGCGTCGGTTTGGGTACGACGTGGGTACGGCTCCCGAACGGTTCCCGCGTGCGCGCCGAGGTCATCTACCGCGATGAACTGCGGGACATGGCGGTGCTGCAGCTACCGAGAAATCGCAGCTATCCCCATCTCGAACTGGCTTCTCATCACACGCTCAAAGAGTCGGTGGTGGTATTGGGTAAGCACCGGGACGAGGAAGGGCTGACAGTGGAAACGGGCACACTCGTCATTTCCGGTATCAACATGCTGCAGCGCGCACGCGCGGGCCTTCAGCTTCACACCGATCTCGAGCCCAAAAACCCCGATCAGCTGTGGCGCATCGAGAACGGCATGCTTCACACCGCACGGATCAAGCTGGGGTTCTCGGGGGGGCCTCTGCTGAACTTGGACGGGAAGCTACTGGGAATCAACACCGCCACTGGAATGTACAAGGACAGGAGCCTGACCTTTGCCATTAGTGCCGAGAGCTACCGGCCACACTTGCTTCATCATCTTCACCGACCTCATCCCCGCGGCGACCTGCCGGAGGTTTCGGCGGGGTCAGGCAACACACAGGCCACCGAGCACGACGATCTGGAGGGGGTTCGCTCTCCTTTGATCGAAGGGCTCTGGATGGTGGAAGGTCTGGATCGATTGGCACTGGCGACGGGTCTTACTCCAGAGCGCGTGGAATCCCTGTCGAAGCAAGTCGCCAGTGATCTTCACGAACGCAGCACACAGGGCGATCCGGCCATACGCGATCTCGTGACCTGGGTGTGGAAACGCTACCTTGCCGCGCTCGAAAAGGAGCACCGTGCGCTGAAGCAGGAATGACCCCCGCCGCTTTCCCCTAGTGACGCTTCCGCACGCGGGGACAGTTGAAAGTGTTGATCGAATCGGATCCCGAAATGGAATAATTTTCGAAGGTGCGCCCGTACAGGCTCTCCTGGCCTCCGACCTCAGGGAATGGGACGCCCTCGGGGTCCCGACGTACCTCGAATCGTCAAACCCCGCCAATGACTCCCTCGATACCCGCGCGGGGTTTCAGCCGGTCGGGGGATTTGAAGCGGTACGCAATAATGCGCGAGTGACCGCGATGTGGCGATCGGGGGCCGAAGCACCCATGGTATAACTAATTGGTGTATACCGACAGGTTTTAGTGTACATATTGCTGGGTTCTGGTACTGTATAAAGTGTAGGGTGCTCCGCGTCCGGTAATGCGGCCGGTCGTCGGCTGCTGAACGACCATCTGTTGAACGTTGTGTCTAGAGACTGGTCGAGGGTCCATTTGATCTGAGGCCTGGTTGTGGAAGAACACATGTTGCGTTCCGCCCGCCCGGCGGAAACAGGGAATGCTCCCGATTGGCGGATCGCGGTCTTTGGTATTGCGATCTCTGGGGCCGCCTTTCTCATCTTCCTCGTCCAACCCATGGTGGCCAAGCGAATCCTGCCCTGGTTTGGCGGAACGCCCGCGGTCTGGATGCTCTGCCTCACCTTCTATCAATCCGCGCTCTTTGTCGGCTACGTCTACGCCCATGCCCTGGTCCGGTGGGTGCCGCCCGGGATCCAGGCTGGCATTCACGGCTGTCTGCTGCTGGCGGCAATTATGGCGCTCCCGATCCTGCCCGCGGACAGCTGGGCCAGCGTTGCGGTCGAGGAACCGACGCTGCGGATCATGACCTTGCTCGCGAGCGAGATCGCGCTCCCCTTCGTCGTCCTCGCCGCCACGGGGCCGCTGGTTCAAGCCTGGTTCGCTAGACGGCATCCAACCCGCTCTCCCTACCCACTCTATGCACTTTCGAATTTAGGATCGATGCTGGCCCTTTTCGCCTTTCCGTTCATCGTCGAGCCGCGTTGGCCTCTCTCACTGGCAGGCCGAGGCTGGGGCGTCGGGCTCGTATGCGTCGCGCTTGCGATCATCGCGTGTGGTGTGATGGCGCTTCGAGCAGGCCCACGCGGTCGTGCGCCCGACAGAAGTGCGGGTGTGCAGGGTGGGGCGGGCCGGGATCCGGTCGGGCTCTGGCTCGTGCTCTCGGCAGCGGCCGTGGTGCTCTTGATGGGTGTGAGCAATCAACTCTGTCTGGACATCGCAAGCATTCCCTTTCTCTGGATCCTGCCACTCTCGATCTACCTTCTTACGTTCATTCTGTGTTTTTCCGACAGACGCTGGATTCGACCTGGCCCCTTTCTCGTTCTCGCGCTCCTGGCACTCGCGGCCATCGCCGTCAAGGCACTTAGTTACTACTGGATCGTCACCATGGGCTGGGACGTCGAGGCTGCCACTGTCGAGAGAGTCCGGATGCTGGGCTCGGTCTATATTGAAGTGTGCATCTATAGCTTGTTGCTTCTTTCAACATGCATGCTCTTACACGGTGAGCTGTATCGCCGCCGCCCGCCTCCAGAGCGACTGACCTCCTTCTATCTCTACGTGTCCGGTGGCGGCGCGCTCGGCGGTCTTTTCGTCGGGTTGCTTGCCCCGCGCATCTTCCCCGACTATTACGAATTGGAGGCGGGCCTCATTCTCGCGCTGGTGGGCTTGGCGTAGGCCCATCGTTCGAAGGTCTCCCCGGACGCGCCGACAGGGGACGATTCGACTCTTTCGCGAGCGACGGGCACCCGAACGGCGGGGAACTGGTCATTGGGCATCGGTGTGCTCGCCGCGATTCTGGTCGTTGCGGATGTGGGCCTCTCGCTTCGCGAATCGGAGGGTCTCATCTGGAGAGAACGCAGCTTCTTCGGGGTTTTGCGTGTGATGGAAACCGGTGACGGGGACACTCGGCAGCGCCTCCTGCGACATGGATCCACCGCCCATGGTCTCCAGTTCCTCGAGCCCCCGAAGATGCGTTTTCCGACGTCTTACTACGGCCGGGTGACACCCCTCGGCGCCTGGATGTTTATGCGTGCCCCGGAATCGAAGCGGCGAATCGGTGTGGTCGGCCTGGGAGTCGGCACCATTGCCGCCTACGGGCGCCCTGGAGATCTCATTCGCTTCTACGAGATCGACCCCGGAGTGGTCCACGTGGCTGGCCCCGACGGTCTCTATCGCTATCTCTCGGACTCGGCCGCCACCGTCGAAGTCGAATTGGGAGACGCGCGCCTGGCTCTCGAAGAAGAGCAAGCGGAAGGACGCCGACAGGATTTCGACCTGCTCGTGATCGATGCTTTCAGCAGCGATTCCATCCCCGCTCATCTGATGACCCAGGAGGCCTTCGAGGGTTATCGGGCAGCGCTCGCGGATTCCGGCATGATCGCAGTGCATGTGTCGAACCGACATCTCCAACTGAAGAACGTCGTGTCCAGACTGTTCGGGTCGATCGGATTTTCGAGCGTCCATCTGTCGACCTACGCGGTCCCCCGCTATCAGAGTAAACGCACAGATTGGGTCTTCGCGAGCGAAAGGCCGGTGCAGCTGATCGATCTTCAAATCGCTCTGGGCAAGCTCCACCAGCGGTTTCATCTCGGCGAGAATTCGTATCAAGTCAGTCGACTGAGATCGAGTGAACTCGGATCCATCCCGCTCTGAACGGACGATTTTGCGAACCTCTTGGACGTCCTGAAGCCCCTCTGGCCCTGAAAGGCCGAATGTGCTCCGTATTCATTGGATCCTTCCAGTTGATTGGAGGGTGCTAGCGTGCGAGGGCCGACCGACTAGTCAGCAGAGAAGACGATGAACATCCCAAGTCACGTTCAAGCATTCTGGAAACAGTTCGAAGCTGCCGTGGGCCGGGATGTTTCAGCGCGATTTTATGAAGCGTTTCACTTCGACGACAATGAGGCGGATGCAAACGAGCTGGGTGACTTGGTTTTACAGGGCACGAAACGAGCGACGGCCAGTCTGCTTTGGCTCAACGAAGCGAAAAATCAACCTGTCCCGCAAGTCGGCGCCCTCAGCGTGGTCACGAACTGGCAGCAAGAACCGCTATGCGTCATTGAAACGATCCAGGTGGATATTGCGCCTTACGAGGAAGTGGGTGAGGCCTTTGCCGCTGCTGAAGGCGAAGGGGATGGGTCGCTTCGCTACTGGCGAGAAGTGCACTGGCTGTACTTTTCAAGGGAGTGCGCGCGTCTGGGCAAGCAGCCGAGTTTAACCATGCCGGTTGTTTGTGAGCGTTTTACGCTGGCCTTCTCATCGAAACAATAGACTGGAGCAATCGAGCAGGGCGCGTCTTGCATCCACTCCCGGCACCTGTACCGTCTGGCATCAGCTTTTTCAGGCGCGGCCGCGTTGGCGGCTAAGGTGAGATTATGGTGAATTGGGAAGCAATCGGAGCGGTCGGAGAATTCGTTGGCGCGCTTGCCGTGGTTCTTACCCTCATGTACGTCGCGCGAGATATTCGCCAGAATTCGAGATCCCTGGCGATGACTGCTCTACGGGATTCCACGGCGCAGTGGAATCACTGGAGCGAAATGATCGCGACTTCAAGTGACCTGGCCGATATCGTCGTAAAGGGAAACGCGTCCTACACCAGCTTGTCCGAAAGCGAAACGCTGCGTTATGGAGCCTACGTGCAGTCGTTCTTTGACAACATGGAGAGTGCCCGGTCTCTCGTGGTCGATCATCGAGTGGACCACGACCTGGACGTGATCGAGCTGATCGTGGGTCGGCGGCTCAAGATATCGGGCTTCGCCATATGGTGGCAGGACAATTCTTCTGACTACGACCCCGGCTTCGTGGCATGGATCGACGATTTCAGTGACGACGGCTAACCAGCTGCCAGCGATCGAAGCGGCATCCGTTGGGCGACGTGGCAGCGGGGAGAATCGAAGTGCTTGATATCGAGGGTGTCAACCACATCGGAATCCGGGTCAGGGACAAATCGCGGTCCGTCTCGTTCTACGAGTCTCTCGGCTTCGTACAAATTGCCGATGCAGGTTTTGCTGAAGGGCATCCCATCATCATGCGGCACCCCAGTGGAGTCGTTTTGAACCTGTTGGGTCCCGCAACCTCGGCTGGGGATTCGAATGTTCTCATGGATATCAGCGAGAAGCACCCGGGCTACACGCATATTGCGCTTACCGTCTCTTCGCTTTCAAAAGCCCGCGACTTTGCCGCAGCGCAGGGTATAGAAATCACGGGGTCTTTCTCGTTTGGTGAGATGTCGGCGATCTTCATTCGGGACCCCGATCGCAATGTCATCGAGCTCGACTCTTATGGCAATTCAGTCGGAGACGAAACTGAGGGATACTCGAATCACCCATAGTTGGCTGAGGGCATAAATCGTTGATCGAGACGGACTTACTCTTCTTGCTCGCAGAGATTAGTGTCGCACTGGCCGGCTTCTCGGCGATCGTCGGTGTTCTGGGCTCTCGCTCAGGCATGTCCAAGGTTCGAGTCGATGCTCTACGGCTCCAGGCCATGCTCGAGGCGAACCTCGTCGTAGCTGCGCCTTCGACCTTCATGCCGTCCAAAGAGTAGAGGGGGGGGGAGAATTGGAGCGCGAACTCGCCCACTGACGATCCTGGCCGAGGTAACCATCGCCTTCGTCGCCTTCTCTGCCATTGTCGCTTCGCTGAGAGTGACTCTTGGAAAGAAGTTGACCGACTTCCAAAACCTGTTGGTACATTTCTTCACGGAAAGCGGCATGCTCGCCGTGAGTGTTGCCCTGCTTCCCCTGGTGCTGTCGGGTTTCTGGCAAGATGAGCGAATCGTCGCCCGCTACACGATTGTGTACACGTTGGTCGCGACCGCCACGTACCTCTCCTTCTACTATTCGTCGCAGGCTAAAAATTGGAATCGTATTCGAAGGCTTTGATGCCTATCCCCGGCAACCCGGAGAACCCGACGACTACGCGGCCGAGTACGAACCCGAGAGCACCGTGACGGCGATCGAAGTTGCGATTCGGCAACTGGGGCACGAGCTGGTTCGGCTCGATACGCCTGCGCGAGATCCCCCACGTCGAGATCATCCGGCTGGGCACGCGGCTACCCGTGACCTTGCCTTACCGTGTAACGGACGAGTTGTGCGCGATGTTGAAGCGTCACCATCCGATCTGGCTGAACACGCACTTCAACCATCCGCGCGAGATCACCCCGGCTTCGATTGCCGCGTGCGAAAAACTGGCCGACGCCGGAATCCCGGTGGGCAACCAGAGCGTGTTGCTCAAGGGCATCAACGACGACGTGGAAACAATGAAGCAATTGAATCGAGCGTTGGTCGCCATGAGAGTTCGACCCTATTATTGCTATCAGGCGCAACTGCTTGCTGGCACTGCGCATTTTAGAGTCCGTATCGAAGACGGTATCGAGCTCTTTCGACAGCTCCGCGGCCGCACCAGCGGCTTTGCCATTCCGCAATACGTGCTCGACACCCCGCACGGAAAAGTCCCCATCACTCACCAGACCAGCCTCGGCCGGGACGGCGACGACTACGTGGTCGAAACCTGGAACGGGGAGATCTGGCGCGAGCCCAATCCCTGACTGACGTGCGGGGATTTGTGCGCCAAGGTCTCACATACTCGGGGAGGGGGATCGGGTGGTGAACGACCTGGGGCGGGACAAAGAACAGAGTAGTGGCGGACGCGGCCTCGGAGAAGCGAGTGCTTCCGGCCTGGGTGCGGCGGCGCTGCTGTTGGCCGCGAGCGTCATGCTGTCGCGGGTCATCGGATACCTGCGCGAAGTCGCGCTCGCCTATCAAGTGGGCGTTGGGAGCGACACCGACGCCTTCTACACCGCGTTTCTAATTCCAGATCTTCTCAATTATCTACTCGCTGGCGGCGCTCTCGCGATCGCCTTCATTCCGCTCTACAACCGAGTGCGCAGACGCGACGGCGCCGAGGCCGGGGAGGCGTTGCTGGCCAACGTCCTCGGCACACTCGGTGTGGTGACCGTCGCCGCCACCGTGCTCTTGTGGATTGCGGCGCCGGATCTCATCGCGTTTGCCTTTCCCAAGTACGGTCCCGAGACGCAGGAACTCACGGTAAAGCTCACGCGTATCGTGTTGCCCGCGCAGATTTTCTTTCTCACCGGCGGGTTGCTGCGCGCGGTGCTGATGGCTCACGGACGCTTCGGCGCCCAGGCCCTCGCGCCCGTTGTCTACAACGGAGCCACCATCGCGGGCGGCTTGCTCACGGGCAGCGTCGAAGGATTTGCCTGGGGAGTCCTGGTTGGAGCCTTTGTCGGAAACTGGTTGATCCCCATGGTCGAGATCATTCGGGTGCAGCCGCTTCGCATCCGCTTCGCTCCGTTTTCCGACCACTTCAAGAGCTACCTGTCCCTGGCACTTCCGCTGATGCTCGGGGTGTCGCTGATCACGGTGGACGAATGGTACGAGAAGTTTTTCGGTGCCCAGTTGGCAATGGGAACGGTGGCCCAACTCGGGTTTGCGCGGAAGCTGATGATGGCTCCGGTGGCCGTGGTCGGGCAGGCGGTGGCCGCGGCGGCCCTGCCGTTGCTCGCGAAATTCTACGCCGACCACCGCGAAGATGAACTCAACGACACGCTTCAACGCACCCTCGCAAACAGCCTCGGACTCGCGGCCCTGGCCGCCGGCGGGTTTCATGTTTTCGCGCAGCCGTTGGTCCAGGTCGTCTACCAATACGGCCGCTTCACCCAGGAGGCGACGCTTCCGGTCGGGGCTCTGCTCGCGATCTTGAGCCTGGCCGTGCCGGGTTGGGTCGCCCAGCAGATCGGGGTCCGGGCCTTCTATGCCCGGGAAGAAATGTGGCGGCCGATGCTGCTGGGGACAGGCGTCGCCCTGCTCGCACTGCCCCTCTACTTCACCCTCGGGCAGCGCCTGGGCGCAGCGGGTCTGGCCTGGGCCGGGACCGCGGCCATCTCGATCAACGCGCTGGTGACTCTCGTCTGGGCCCGGATGCGCTTTGGAGCCCCAGATCTTTCCAAACTGGCCGTAGCGGTACTGCGCTCACTGAGTGTTGCGCTGGTCGCTGCTGTCGCCGGCGGCCTGGCCGCAGAACAGGTGCCAGTCTCGCTGGGCGCGTGGGGACAACTCGGAATCGGAGGCGCGGTGTACGCCGGGACGGCGTTGCTGCTGGGAAAGTTGTTCGGCGAATCTGCAGTCAACCAAGTCATCCTGTACCGCCTGGCACGCAGAGGTCGCGGTCGAGAACCGAGCTCGTGAGCGATTCGGGTTGGGAGTTCTGGATCGATCGCGGGGGCACGTTTACAGACTGCATCGGTCGCGCCCCCGACGGCAAATTACATCCCACCAAACTTCTCTCGAGCGACCAGGCACCGGTCGAAGCGATCCGCCACATCCTCGAAGCCCAGGGAGTGATCGCGCCCGGGGATGCGTTGCCCGCTTGTCGGGTCAAGCTCGGATCGACGGTCGCGACCAACGCGCTGCTCGAGCGCCGTGGGGCGCCAACCCTGTTGATCGCAAACCGGGGCCTCGGTGATGTGATTCGCATCGGGACCCAGGAGCGACCGCATCTGTTCGACCTGAACATACAACGGCCCGACCCTCTGCACGCGGAGCAGGTTGAAGTCGCGGGTCGCGTCAGCCGAGCGGGCGAGGAGCTGGAAGCATTCGATCCCGCGGAAACCCTGCGCACCCTCGAACGTGCGAGGGCAGGGGGGATGACCTCGGCGGCCATCGTCATGATTCACGCCTACGCGTATCCCGACCTCGAACGGAAGCTGCACGAATTGGCCACCGCCGCGGGTTTCGATTACGTCGTGACGTCCCACGAAATTGCTCGCGAACTCGGTCTGCTCGCACGGGGAGAGACCACGGTCGCGGACGCCTACCTGACCCCGCTGTTGCGCCGCCACGTCGATGCGCTCTGCAGTGCGTTGCCGGGATCTCGCTTGCGCTTCATGCAATCGTCGGGCGGTCTCACCGACGCCGCCCGTTTCCGCGGCCCCAACGCGCTACTCAGCGGACCGGCCGGTGGTGCCGTTGCGGCCTCGGTGGTTGCGATGAACGCGGGTTGGTCCCACGCGATTGCGTTCGATATGGGCGGGACTTCGACCGACGTCTCCCTGATCGAAGACGGGGAGGTCGATCGGGCTTTCGAAAGCGAAGTGGGCGGAATCCGCGTGAAGGCGCCGATGATGCGCATCCACACCGTGGCCGCAGGTGGGGGGTCACTGTGTCGCTTTGACGGGCTGAGTCTCAGCGTCGGCCCCGAAAGCGCGGGCGCTTGGCCGGGTCCCCTGTGTTACGGGCGCCGTGATGATCGGGGGGATGCGGTGGCCAGCGAACTCGCGCTCACCGACATCAACTTTGCCCTCGGCCGGGTGCAGCCCGATCGTTTTCCTTTTGCGCTCGAGCGGCCGCCGGTGGTCGAGGCGCTGGAGCGCCAGCGCGAGATGTTCGAGAAGGCCGGAACTTGCCGCACACCAGACGAGATTGCGGCGGGCTATGTCGAGATCGCCAACGCCAACATGGCCGAGGCCATCGCCCAGGTCTCAGTGGCTCGGGGAGTCGACCCGCGCGACCACGCGCTGATCGGTTTTGGCGGCGCCGCCGGCCAGCACGTCTGTGGGATTGCGCGCCTGTTGGGGATCCCTCGAGTGATTCTTCATCCCCTGGCAGGTCTGCTCTCCGCCTATGGCATCGGTTTGTGTGAGCCGAGTTGGGACGGCCAGCGCGACGTGGGCCGCGAGCCCCTGCCGCCGGATGGCGAAGGGTTCGCATCCAAACTGCTGGACATCTTCGCTGCGCTCGAAGCTTCTGGGCGCGCGGCGCTGGTTGCCGAGGGTGTCGACTCCGCTGGCTTTCACAGCGAACGCTGGCTCGATCTGCGCTACGAGGGGACCGACGTTCCACTCTCGATTCGCGAACCACATCCGAACGGAGACTCCGATCAAGCTGATGCCGGGGCCTGGCGCGCCGCGTTTTCTGGAGAGCACGAACGTCGCTTCGGCTACATCCGCGAAGGTCACAGCATCGAAATGGTGACGGCCCGGGTGCGCTGTGGTGAACGGTCCGGTCGGGCCGCAAGCGAGAGTAGATCCGCAGCCATGGACATCAGCGGGGCCGCCACTTCATCGTCCCCCCAGCCTCGACGCGAAGAGTCGGTGTACTTCCCGAGTCTCGGCCGGGTTGCGACGCCCGTCTACGATCGCGAATCCCTCACCCCCGGCTGCGAGATCAGTGGCCCCGCCCTGGTGCTCGAGGACGCGGGTACGATCGTCATCGAGGCGGACTTTCGCGCGCGGGTCGACCCGGGCGGAGTCCTGGTGCTGTGGGATGCGGCGCGTCCGGTGCGGGAGCCCACGGTCGATTGGAGTGTGGTCGATCCGGTGCGGCTCGAAGTCTTCGGCAATCGTTTCATGTCGATCGCCGAACAAATGGGGGCATCGCTCCGCAATACTGCGGTCTCGACCAACATCAAGGATCGCCTCGACTATTCGTGCGCGGTCTTCGACGGGCAGGGCGGGCTGGTGGCCAACGCTCCCCATATCCCGGTTCATCTCGGCGCGATGGGAGAGACGGTGCGCGCCGTTCGCGAGCGCTTCCCCAATCTCGACGACGGCGATGTGATCGTCACCAACGACCCGTTCGAAGGCGGATCGCACCTGCCGGACATTACCGTCGTCACGCCGATCTTCATGGCGGAGTCCTCGCTCAGCACTCCGTGTTTCTACGTTGCGAGCCGCGGGCACCACGCGGACATCGGCGGCACCACCCCCGGCTCGATGCCACCAGACTCGCAGACCCTCGAGCAAGAGGGTGTGGTCCTCAGTGCGTTTCGCCTGGTGAAGCGCGGTGTCTTCGACGAAGCCCGCCTGCGTGCTGCGCTCTCGGGGGCCCGCTATCCCGCACGGCGACCCGACGACAACGTGGCGGACCTCGAGGCCATGGTGGCGGCCAATCGAACCGGGGTGCATCTGTTGGCGCAGTTCGTGGCCGAACAGAGCTACCGGGGTGTGGCTGAAACCATGGCGCAGTTGCAACGCGCCGCCGCGGACCGCGTTGCGCGGGAGATCGGCAAGCTACCCGACGGCGTGCATCGCTTTGCCGATCGTTTGGATGACGGGACGCCGATCGAGGTCAGTCTCGAAGTGCGCGGCGAGCGGATGCGAATCGACTTTGCTGGCACGGGAGCGGCTGTGCCCGGCAATCTCAATGCGCCCCGCGCCGTGGTGCACGCCGCCGTGATCTATGTCTTGCGGTCGCTCGTCGCCGAGCGAATTCCGCTCAACGGAGGCTGTCTTGACCCGGTGGAGATCGTGATTCCCGAGGGCTCGATTCTGGATCCACCTGAGGGTTCGGCCGTGGTCGGGGGCAATGTCGAGACTTCTCAGCGCGTGGTCGATGTCCTGCTGGGTGCGCTCGGGATCGCGGCGGCGAGTCAGGGCACCATGAACAACGTCACGTTCGGGGACAGCCACTTCGGTTACTACGAAACCATCGGTGGCGGCGCGGGTGCCGGTCCGGGCTTTGCGGGAGCTTCCGCGGTCCACACCCACATGACCAACACCCGCATTACCGACGCCGAGATTCTCGAAGATCGCTACCCGGTCCGCCTGGTCCGGTTTGCGCTGCGAAAAGAGTCGGGTGGGGCGGGGCGCTACCGCGGTGGCGATGGAATCGAACGCTGTTACGAGTTTACTGCGCCGGTGCGCGCGAGCCTGTTGACCGAGCGCAGAGTTCATCCTCCGTACGGAATGGCGGGGGGCTCGCCTGGGAAGCGTGGCCGCAACCGAGTCATCCGCGCCGGGGCAAGCCCAGAGGATCTCGCGTCAAAGTGTTCAATCGCACTCGAGCCGGGGGATCGACTCTTGATCGAGACCCCGGGCGGCGGCGGGTTCGGCGATCCCGACAGCTCGTAGTCCAGATCTGCAACGAGTGTGCACGCGCGGTGGTCCCCCCGTTTGAGAAAACCCCGAGGACTCTTGCCGGGGTTCCCCCAGCATTCTAAGGTCCGGCCGGGCGCGTAGCTCAATTGGCAGAGCAAGTGGCTCTTAACCACTAGGTTCGGGGTTCGATGCCCCGCGCGGAGGATAGGAAAAAGAAGCTGATGTTTAGATTCCGCCGATAAGTCGCAGTATGACAAATTGCGCGGAATCCCTGGTAAATTGCTCCGATGCGGGCGGCCCGAAGAATACGGAGACAAGTTCGAAGACTTCCGACCCGCACCGCCAGGACGACTAGTTGCTCAAGTCGCGCAGGTGTCGTTCGGCTCTCTCGACGTAGCGACTGAGTCCCCGCTTGCGTCCCATCTCACCGACGGTGCGCCAGGCGTCGATCATTCCCAGGTGTGAGGTGTTCGGCTGCTCACCAGGTATAGCTGGCACCTATGTGGAGACCGTTGTCCTGGAGATCATCCCCGACAGTTTCCACATCGTTCAATGCCTTGCCCCAGTTGACGTCGACAAGGATGTTCTCGTTGATCGCGAGGCGGCCGCCGATGCCGGCGCTCAAAAGGGTGGTGGCGCCGATCTCCATTCGATCCGTGTTCCACGAGTAACCGGCGTCGAAGAAGGGAGTCAAGGCGAAGTGCGGCTGCCATCCCCCCCAGCTTGGAAACGGCACTGGTACCCGGATCTCGAGCGAGCCGACCAGACCATTGTCCCTGACGAGTCGATTCTCGCGATAGCCGCGGACGGTAGCGTGGCCACCCACCGCGAACTGTTCAATGCCCAACAGGGGACGGTCCGAGAGCTGGACGTCCGCCCGCGCCAGGATTTGCACGTCCCAGAAGTTCGGTAGGCGCTCGGCCCATTGCACCTGACCTAGCCACGAAAAAAACTTCCCGTCGGGAATGTCGCCGGAGTGATCAGTAGCGCCGAAAATCGGCAGCCCGATGTTGAAGACGCTGCGCGCCGCCAGCACATGACCATCCGCGCGCCAGGTCCAGTTTCCTCCGAGGCGCAGTACCGCCAGCTTGCTGACCCCGGCGTCTGGCCCGGACACGAAGGAGAATGGTTCGCCGAAAAGAAAGGTCTTGCTACGGCGCCACTCTCCGCGCAAGAAAGTCTCCACCGTGGTCTCGGGTGTGCGATAGAACGGGTGCCTCAGACTGAACCCGTAGGTGGCTGTCTCTCCCTTGATCCCGAAGTCGTCGAAGGGCGCCTCTACTACATCCGTCCAGGTGCGACGCAGGTGTAGCCCGAAGCGGGTGTCGTAGGCGTTGAGCGGAACCTCGTAGCGTACCTGCACGTCCTGGAGCCCTACTCCACCTTTGTATTCCACCTGCATGGCGTCCCCCCCGCCGGATACATCGTTCCATCCGAGGAGAATTTCGCCTCGGCCAGAGCCGATGACGGGCGAGCTGTAGTTGTTGCCGCGGAATCGTGCGTAGTACGGACGCGCCTCGATGACCCGCACGCGAAGCACTGCCTCCCCACGTTGTTGGCCCGGTAGCAGTGACGCCTCGAGGGCTTGGATGCGTTCGTCTTGCTGAAGCACCCGCAGTCGCCGTTCGAGATCGTTTACGTTTACGATGGCCTCCGCCATACTGGCAATGCGCCGCTCAACGTAGCTTCGATGCAATCGACCGTCGGTGTGGACCTGAATTTCAGTCAGCCTTCCCTCGATGATCCACACCTCGAGCACACCGTCGGTCAGAGACTGGCTGCGCACGACTGCGCCGGACGTCACATAACCACGCTCCACGTAGGCGGCGGTGAGTGCATCACGCAGCTCCTGCAACTCTTCGAAGCCAAGCTCCCGACCCAGGTATGGGCGTCGCACAGTGTCTAGGGTTTCTTGTAACAGTACGGTGTTGCCCAACACGCGGATCTCGGTCAGGGTGACGAGACTGCCGCCCCGAAGCCCGTCTGTATCCTCGCCCTCGGCCAGCGGAAGGGGAGGCAGGACGTCTCCCGGAGTTATAGGAGGCGGCTCGAAGCGAGGCACCAGCGGCAACTGTAGAACCTGCGACTCGAGTTCCGGCTCGGAGTAACTCGGGAGTTCGGGACGATCTTGCCCGGGCAGGACGTCCTGGGCGCTTGCAGTCCAAGCGCAGAGGAGGACCCACGCGGCGATCCACAGGCTTTCGCCCGTCCACCGGCGTTGGGTTCTGAATCTCATGGCCGTATTCATGCGCCTCATTGCCAATTACCAATGAGAAGGAAGGCCGACCAGTAGTAGGGGGCGGAGAAGCGGTGACTGTCCAATAGCTCCAGCTGGGCACGCCGCAACGCCTCAGTCTTGGAGATGCTTCCGGCCCGCAGCTCTCGGTAGAAACTCAGCATCAACTTATACGTGGCATCGTCCTGGATGGCCCACAGGCTCCCCAATGCACTGCGCGCGCCGGAGCGGATCGCAACGCCTGCGAGACCCAGCGCGGCGCGTTCGTCCCCCGCCGCAGTTTCGCATGCCGAGAGCGTCAGCAGCTCGATGGGTTGCCTCCTGTAGTTCGTCGGGGCGACGATCTGGGCAATTTCTTCCATCGTTATGCGCCCGTCATGGGTGAGCACGAAGCTCGTCGCGGCGTCGCCAGTGAAGAC
Source organism: Myxococcales bacterium (assembly GCA_022563535.1). Classification (NCBI taxonomy): domain Bacteria; kingdom Pseudomonadati; phylum Myxococcota; class Myxococcia; order Myxococcales; species Myxococcales bacterium. The sequence goes on along the minus strand of JADFNE010000002.1, from coordinate 26,175 downwards.
CGCGTGGGACGCCAGGTGCACCAGCGCAGGTTCCCCCGACTCCAGCTCATCCGCGAACCGTGCAGAATTGAAGGCCTCGTTCAGTAGTACCTGACCGCCGTAAATCTCGTGGAGGGCCTCGACCTCTCGCGCCGCGCCGGGAAGCGCCCGGAAGCCCTGCACTGGCTCGCTCACTCCGACTGCAAGCAGCTTGGCGTTCGCAGCATCGTGCTCCTTTGGATCGAGCAAGGAGAGTCCCGGGGCCACGCTCACTGCGTAGCGCCGCACCAGGTAATCCTCGCCGTCGTGGAGAGCCGCCATGGGGACCGTGCGCAGGACACCATCCGGGACGAACACCAGCGACTCGACAGCTTGCTCGGACAGGAGGTTGACATAGGGCTGCACGAGCCAGGTGTAGAGCTGATGCGCCTCCGCGGGGAAGCGCGACCAACGCAGCATCAGCTTCTGGCGGTAGGCCTTCACCACCGCAGCGAGTTCGATAGCGTCTACGGGAACAGTGAAGCGTTCGAGTCCCGAGGGCAGGCTCACCAGAAGCTCCAGTCGGTCCGGTAGTAGGATCGGGTACACCACTGCGGCTCGCGTCTCGCGGGATATCAGGTCGAGATCGACTTTCCGGGCCTCAAAATCGGCGACGCACATGTCCCGGAAGTAATCACGGAGTTCTGCCGCCTTGAACGCCTCCATGGTCGCCCGCGCCTCGATCCAGAGACGTTTCCTGTCCGCTGATTCGGTCGTCAGGTCCGACGCGCGCAGCAATGCGTCGGTATAGGTGATATAAGCTGGAGCCATCATCCGCCGGAAGTGAAGTACCGGCGAGCCGTATTGGGCCAGGGTTTCCTGTCGCGACTTCTCGAGGATCCGCACGGCTCGGCCATAGGAGGCCAGTGCCTGATTGGGCCGGCCCAGGGCCCAGAGAAGCTCCCCTTCCTGGTAGTTCCAGCGGTAGACCGACTCGGACGCGGCTTTTTCTCCCACTTGCAAGGCCTCGCGCGTCAAGTAGAGCGCCTCGCGGATTCGATTCTCACGTTGGTAGAGGGAGCCCAGATACCCCAGCGCGTAGCTGAGCGCCCGGTCATCACCGAGTTCCTTGGCTTGCGAAACCGCCCGACTGAGTTCCCGGTGAGCGGAGAGAAGGCCGTCCTCGCGGTGGGAGGTCGAACTGTCGGCGAGTCGCATGTAGGAGCTGCCCAGTTGAATCCAGATCGAAACGGATGCGTGACTGGCGGAAAGTTCCGCCGCCTGAGTGCTGGCACTCTCCATCAGTGACCACGCTCGGCTCGTCTGACTCGCTTCTAGCGCAGTGAGGGCGGCATTTGCGAGTGCTCGAGCCTGCTCCTCAGGCCACCGTGCCTCCCCCGCCAACCGCGCGCTCTTTCCGTACGCGGCCAGCGCTGCTTCGAGTTGCTGCTGGGTAGCGTGGAGGTTTCCCAGGTTGTTGTGAAGCCGGGCGAGGCCCGGATCCGAACTCTGGCGAGCGAAGTCGATTGCTTTGCGCAGGTACTCCTCTGCCTTGTCGACCTGGCCGAGCGCTAGGTAGGCGTTGCCCAGACTTCCGTAAAGCGACGCCAACGAAATGGGCTTCCGTTGGGTTCTCGCGACGGACACGGCTTCGTTCAGGGTCTTCGCGGATTCGGCGTATCGTCCTTTCGCCAGTTGGCTCTGGGCCAGCCCGCGCAGGGCGGCGACCCGCGCCGCCGGCTCCGCCACCGCGGCATAAAGATCCGATGCGCGCAGGTATTCGACTTCCGCCTCCGCAAAGTGGCCGCTCCGAAAGGCGTGCGCACCGGCTGTCAACAGGCGATTCGCAGCCGACACAGTTTCATGTTTCGCAGCGACAGCCGTGAGGAGATCCGCGTCGATTGGTCCGATGTCCTCAAACGCGATTAGCGGGCCGTCCGGCGCGGCCGGCAGCCCGGGGTGACTTGAAACCGTGAAGGTACCCACCGGGCCCGCGCCGGTTCGAGCAGCGCAGGTCGGCTGCAGCTTGGAGGCGGCATCCAAAAACTTCGTCTGCAGCGGACTCAGCTGACTCTCGAGATCGTTGACGGGGGAAGTAATTTCCACCGTTCCCTGAAACTCCGGGCCGCCGGGGGCCGAGGCGGTAACTTGACTGTCGGGCGCGGCGAAGAACGCCCCGGTGGTGAACTCGATGCGGCCACCGGTACCCGGTGACGTCGCTGCGCTTGCGCTGACGACGCTGGCGTCGCGGAGCAACACGAACTCGGGCTCGCTGATTGTGACGCTGCCGCCCTCGCCGCCTCCGACACTGGCTGAAATCCGACTGCCGTCTCGGAGCGTCACCCCGTTACTTGCGGTGATGTTGATGTCGCCCCCATCGGACAGGGGAGCCGATGTCGCGATGGTACCGCTCGAGAGTACGAGGTCACCGACCTCGAGCGTCACGCTTCCAGCCAGCGCATCGCTCAGGCTTCCGCTACTGATCTCGCCCCCGTCGAAGATCTCGACGGTGTCGGCCCGGATGTCGATACTGCCGGCTGGCCCCTGCGCCCCTGGCTGGGAGAGAGCTGTGATACCGGAGAACTCCTCATCCGACGTCCGGCCTGAAATGCGCAGAAGTTCCAGAGGCTGGTCTCGGCCGATGAAAATTTCTCCGCCGTCCCCCGTGCCGCGGGTGCTGCTGTCGATCCTCGCGTTCCCAGTGAGGATGAGTTCCCGGGCATTCACCACGATCTCGCCGGCATCGCCCGCGTCATTGCGGGTCTCCGCCACGACCGCTGCTTCGTCAGCGAGCTCGATACGCGGCGCCTGCAGCAGGATGCTTCCGGCTTCTCGTGTTCCCTCGGCGTTTACGAAGAGCGCGCTGCGGATTCCGCCTGGCCCCCGGCCCACAATCTCGATGCTCTCTTCGGCGCGCAGCTCGATGGCGCCGCCCGGGCCGTCTGACTTGCTCACGCTGGAGATCACGGCGCCGTTCTCCAGTAGGATGTTGCGAGCCGCGATCAGCACGTCACCGGCAGCGCCGGTTCCGCCGAAGAAGAAGAACGGTGTCTGAACACCATTTTGCGTATCAATGCCGACACGATTCTCCGACACCACCCGTCGCAACACGACATCCCCGGTAACGTCGATGTCGACCGTCCCCCCCGCCAGCGAACCGCCGGTAAATGCCCGGATCTCCGAATCCTCGACGAGCAGGCTCCCGCCCCGGACGTTGATGTCCCCGGCCCCGGCCAATACGATCGAGTTCAAGAGCCCAGCCCCAGGCGACACGCCGCCCGAGCTCACCACGAAGTCGTCGACAATCTTGATGTCGCCCAGCTCCGAGAAGCCGTCCACTTCAATGCCCGATTCGGTGATGAGTGCCTCGCCCGGCGAAGCGACACTTACCAGCTCGATTTGCCCCACCTGGGATGACAGGTAGGCGAGGCTCCCTCCCACCCCTCGTCCCTCGAACAGCAGATCCCCGCCGACGAAGGCCACGCCTTCGAAAAGCTGTTCTGGATCCGTAATGTTGATACTGGGCGCTTCGAGCCGGCTCCCGTGCACTTCAATGGGTTCCGGCGCTCCTACGAAGCCATAGGCCGACGGGTCCTCGAAGCTCAGCAGCGAGAGTTCGGGCTGCGTGGCGTGGAAGATCCCGCCCCCCGCGAGACTTCCGAGTCTCAGGTAGTCCGACGTAGTGACTGCGAAGGTGCCCCTGACATCGAGAGTGGCGTCGGGACCGAATATCACACCGTTCGGGTTCATGAAGAAGACATTCGCGCCGAAGATGGTGGAGCGGAGCCTTCCATCCAGGTCGGAGCGCTGGTCTCCGGTCACTCGGATCAGCAGGTTTTCGATCGAATCGGGGCCAGAGAACTCGGCATTCTGACGATCGCCATTGCCATCGAGGCCCAGGCTGAACTCCGAGAAACTGTGGAATAGATTCCTGCCCCCCACGATTTCACCCATCGTGGATGGGATCAGGTAGTCGGGACCGACGGGCTGGACTTCGACACCGGGGCCGAGTGTGCCGTCACGGATCACGTCGGCGGGCGCAAAGGTCGAATAAAGAAGAAGCAGCCCGACGCCGAGCGCAATTTTAACCAATGACATCGGCAAGGTTCGGATCACGGGATCTTGATCAGGAGCGTCGGGAAAATCGGCCGTCGGGCAGGCCGGGAAGGATGAATACAGACCCAATGCCCAACAGTAGAAGCACTAGCAATGACTGGAGGGGTCGCGAGAGCGCGGGCACTTCTGGGCTGCCCGGCTGGGAGTTGAAATCGTTCGGGTCCGTGCCTGCCTGCACCTCCTCCCAATCCCCGTAGCCGTCCCCGTCAGTGTCGAACAGCAGCGGATCCGTGCCCGTATCGCTGGGGGATACGTAGATTCCCGTTCCAGTCTCCGCGGTGTCGGGCAGCCCGTCGTTGTCGTCGTCGTCGTCGCAGAGATCAAGAAGTTCGTCGGCATCATTGTTGGGCGTAACCGGAAAGCTTCCTTCCGGGAGCTGGAAGACGACGTAACCCACCTCGGAGTCGACGCCGTCGAGGCCTGTCCACTGGTACGTGCAGCAATCCCAGCCCGTGGCGCCTGCTTCCAGGATGTATTCGTAGGTGGCGATGTCTCCGTTGCCGGTCATCGGTGGGCCCTGTTCGTCCGGCCCGGTGCAGATACCCTTTCCGTGGAGCGAGGCATCGTCCAGCCAGCGGAAGTCCCCGCCCTCTTCGGGAATGAAATTGGCCGCCGCCCTGTCGGGATCCTCCAAAAGTCCGCCGCACTCCTCCCCGGTGCAAACGACAATGGGAGGGTCCGCGCCTGCCTCCGGTATCCGAGTCTCGCCCCCGATCGTCACTGCAACAATCCCCACGGCTCCGGGCAGTCCACTGATCTGGTAGCCACAGACCTCACCGTCCCGTTCCCCTGCCGATTGGAAATAGTGGTAGACCTTGGAGTAACGCGTGCCGTCCTCCTCGCGCTCTACGTCGAGATTGGAGATGAAAGTTGCGCCTCCCGTGTTTCCCAAGCAGTCGCTGAATTCGATCCGTACCAGCGGCTCGAGACTGGCGGGGGTGATGGTGAAGGTAACCGCCGGTCGATCCGGCAAATCGGTGAGCTCCACGGGCACGAGCGTCGTCTGGGCCAGGTCGATGTTGTTGATGACAGGCGAATCGATTGCCCGTACGCGACTGAGTACGTTGCATGCTTCGACCGTGCCGGCAACGTGGCCGAGGAAGGAACGATGAAGCACGACCTGATCGACCAGAAGAGCAGAGTCGACTGACGCATCTCTTACGTCGGCGACACCTAGCGACACGAAGTGGCTGCCGATGGGTAAGAACTCTTCGAAATAACCTGCGCCTTGTTCGGCGAACGTTGTGAAGTAGGACGGGTCGAATGACGAGTTGTTCGTGTCGGAAAACAGCGACGCCGTGCCGGTACTCACGAAGGAAAAATCGTTGAACGAGCTCGGCGTCCCCTCATTGGTCAGAAATTGACCGCGGACAAACAGAATTGCGGCCATCTGGGTCTCGAATTCGACCCGCATGGCCGAGCCTTCGACCACGGTGTCCGTGGCGATGGATGACAGCGGTCCACCCGCCAAGCTATCCAGGGTTGCGGCGTCCACCGGAGCCGGACCGCCAAGCGAGGCCGTAGACAAATATGCCAGGTGAGCACCGATTTGGCTCTGTACGCCAAAATCCTCGGTAACAGCCTCTACGGCACCGACGCTGGTCCAACTCGCCACGCCGGGTCCGAAGCCGGAGTTGGGAATTCCGTGAACCGTGCACGCCGAGAAGGCCAACGCGTCGAGGTTATTCACCGTGTTGCCAATCGGGGTCGCCGCGGCGGTGTTGGAGCCGATCGAAATCAGCATTCGGTTCGCGCCCGCGAGCTCGACGGAAGCTACTAGCGCTCCGTTCTTCCAGGAGCTCATGGCGTTGATACTTCCGGTCTGACCCGATCCCGAAATGGTGGCGACGCTGGTCGCGACTCCGGCGACGGTAAGAGTATGCAGGAGACCGTTCGCACCATAACCCGAGAAGAAGAGGGTTTCGTCCGGCTGTGTCGCCAGCCCCACCCCGGCGGGGTTGATCAAACCCGAATCGCTGAGCTGGGTGGCCGCGCCCGTCTCCATGTCGATACGGAAGAGCCTGTTCTTGGGTGCGGATGCCGATGCAGTGAACTCGGTCCAGCCCCTCAGCTCAAAGACTGAGCCGGTGTAGGCCACGGTGAGGTCGGCCATCGTGTGGTCCGCAAGTCCGAAGTCTCCCACCAGGGTCCCCGCCCCGGTGATCGGGTTGATACGAATGAGATGCCCCGGTGACACAGGATCGTCAAGGGAAGTAGAACCAAAGAGTACACCGGAGGGATGCAGTGCCAGCCCGGTGACGGAATAGCCAATGGGACCAATCACCTGCTCCACCAAACCCGTTAAGGCGTTCAAGAGCATCAGGTTGCTGAGGTTGCCGCCGGAGCCATCTGCGGCGAACAGATACGGATTCTGTCCCGGAAAAACGTCGTAGCCCTGCCACTGGTCGGCGTTGACCAGCCAAACCATTCCCCTCGCGTAGCTCAGGGTCCACTTGTCACCGAATAGAGTTCCCGCATCGACGAGGGCCGTCTGGTCGAGACGGTTGCCACTGCTGTTCCAGGCCGAGAGCACGCCGTCACTCGAGGTCAGCCAGAGATCGCCAACTGCGGCCAGGCTGACGTTGTTCGGTACATCGTTCTCCCCGGCGACGCTGCCGTAACCGGACAGTGAGACCGTTCCCAATGAGTTTCCGTTCAGATCCCAGCGACTGATCGTGCCACCGCCCGACCCTCCAGTGCTGGGGCCGTGAGCGATGTACTCGGTTCCCGCACCGTTGAGGACGACAGTAGACTGTGGGTCGAGTGAGTTGGCTGCGAGAGTCGCATGCGCACTGAAGACACCGGGCGACGTCTGCTTTTCAATGGCAGGGGAGTTGTAACTTCGAGAGAACGCTTCACCTGCCTGGTTCCTGAAGATGGAGCGAAAGTCTCGCCCGGGAGAGAATTTGGAAATCAGCGCCCCGTTGGTGTCGTACTGCGCTAGACGTTCACCAGAGGAAAATCCACCGGTGACCGTCCAGTAGTTCGTTCCATCGTACGCGAGTCCCATCTTCGTAGTTCCGAGGGCGTCGGTGAAGGACAAGGTGTAGGTCGTAGTTGGCGAGACGAAGACCTGGGCTGAACCGGGGCTTGCGGTGAGGAGGAGAAATCCGGCGATTAGCAGAAACCGTATCATGACAGCGTGCATCAGTCTGAGGGGCAAGCTCGATCTCGGTCCGCCCCTGTAGTTTGGGGTGATTGGCTCAGGAGTCTCGCTAATACTGTCTTCAAGGCACTGCAGCAGTATACACGCAGTGTGCGTCGGAAAAAAATTTCGGATAGGGACAGAGAGTCGGCTCTCTCTGCGAGACGGTCTTCGGTTCCTGCCTGGAGATCGGCCGATAAAGCGCTCGAATTTGCCGCATAACTTGGACAAGAGGCCGCTTAGACATTAAAGAATTCAAGCGGCCTTTTCGCGCTCGCCGATAAATTCCCGTTGGACAAATCGCTCGAAATTGCCGATAAATTGTACCAGTGCTGTGACACCGTCTCTCATTCGAACGTTGTGCATCGTCATTAAGCCAAATCCAGCCTAGGCAGCCCTTCGAAGTTCGCGCGAGTAGCGATGATGCAGCCCTCCGACCCGCGAAATCGCGATGACCTCACCCATTTCTCGGGGTTCGATCGGTCGATTTTCTGGAGCATCCTTTTCCAGTCCGAGCTGCGTTCGGTCTTCGTGGTAGTAGGCCCCATGCGACCGAATCACTCGGCGGAGCTGACGCCAGAAGAGCCGGAACCCCTTGCGATGCCTGGCCAGAACGGTGGCCGGCTTCACCATAACCAGACGTTCCTTCCAACCATCCCAGCAGCGAGAGAGCAGCACTCAGAAGACACGATCGACGTGCCGAAGCCTGGGGCGAGGTCCTCGGTGAATGAAGCACGAAAGTTGGTGGCGCAGCGCAATATTCTCGGCGACGAGATCTGCACGATCCTTGAATACGGCGGCAACAATTGAGAGAACCAGTGGGAGCTTGAACGACATCTGGCGGATCATAGCCTCAGCCCCAATCACTGAAATAAAGTCAGCAATTTCACAGCCGTATCGAATAATGACGAAGCACATCCAAAATTTTCTGAGAAATTTACGCGCCCAGTGAAGCGCTTCACAGCAGAGATCGTTGGGGGGAACGATGATGCTTCTCGTGGTTGGCGACAGGGGTTGCCAACGAAACGAGAGAACGAACGAAAAATTGGAGAACACGATGAGTTACTTCCACGAACTCGACAGCTACTACGACAATCTAATCCCGGCCTCCCCCCGACCCCACATCGATAGGCGCTTCGCGGCCGAGCTCGCTGGCATCATGGCGTTGGGTGTTGCCGTGGCATTCGGTACGCCCGTCGCCGTGGAGGCGTATAGGGGCCACCAGGCCGCGCAGGTCGAGGCCGCCGCAGCGAGGGCCGCGAGGGCGCCGGCGGAACTCCCGCGCGAGTGGAGGTGGGAGCCCAAGACCGTGAAGTTTGAACACATGTATATGAGCAAGCGCTGACGCATCGGGTTTCGCGCCCTGCAGAGGTGTAAAACTCCTATCGCGCCGGTGAGTAGTGTAAAATGTTCCGGAATCAGGGGAGGCTCTGGCGAAACAGATGTACCCGCTGTGAAGTAATTCACTGCCGGCGGAGCGCGTGGTTCCGATATTGGGATTCGTACGGGGAGGAATTCAACGCGCGAATTTGCGACAGGAGTACCAAGCAAATGACGAGAATCGGATGGGTTCTGCAGGTCGGACTGGTCGCCACGGTGCTTGCGACAATTTCCCTCTCCTTGAGTGTGGCCGATGCGGCCGCCCAGCAGCAAAAGCCAAGCATCATTGTGCTGGCATCGACCAGCCAGGCGCAGCTTCAGCGCGCAGTTGAAGGGGTTGCGATAAGCGGTGAGGTCGAATCCAGTCCACAGGCGACCGCGATCCCTCCAGTGAATGCGGCTCCTCCGTTCTTTGTGCCGCGTATCCGCCGCGGTGCGCCAGCCTTTCGCATTGGCGGAGCCACACGAGGTTTCAATACAGAGGTCACCATCCAGACCCTGGTGCCCGAGATTGACGAGGCGGCGTTGACGCTGGCGGCGCAGCCCAACCTCTACTGGCATCTATCTGCGGATACTCCCCACTCCGTGAACTTCACCTTGCTCGATCCGGATCTGATCGAGCCGATGGTCGATGTCATGCTTCCGGGCCCGTTCCGGGCGGGATTTCATCTGCTGTCATTGGCCGACCACCAGGCGAAGTTGGAGTCGGGCAGACACTACGAATGGTTTGTCGCCGTGGTGCCGAATCCAGAGAAACGCTCGGCGGACGTGGTTGCGCGCGGTGCGATCTCGCGTGTTGATGATGCTGCGCTGGCATCTCGAGTCGCCCAGGTGGAGCCTGCCGCTGTGGCCGGGCTGTTTGCCGGGTCGGGTATCTGGTACGAGGCTCTCGACGCATTGAGCCAGGGGGGCCGGCAGAGCCCGGATGATCCCAGCGCACACGCGCGCCGCGCCGCGATGCTCGAGCAGGTGGGACTCGTGCTCTTTCGGGACTACTGAAACGGTCGCTCGCGTCTCGCGCGGGTTCAGTCTCCGCTTGGGCCCACGACCCGATAGATCTTGGTAGGCATCTGTTTCCCTTTGAGCGAGTGCGCTCCCAGATCGAGAAATTCGAACGCATCTCGGGTTCGAAGCCAGGTCTCCTCGCTCACCAGCACACGTGACACTACCCCTGGTGCCTCACTGATAAACTGCGTCTTGTCGAAGCTCTCGAGTCGGGCTGCGGTATTCACGGTGTCGCCGACGGATGTGTATTTGAGACTGCTGGCGGCGCCCACGCACCCCACCACGGCAGGCCCGGTGCAAATGCCCACGCGACAGCGGCCAACGCGAAGACCGCGTGCTTCCCAACTCGCATTCAGCTCGCGCATTTTCACGCCCATGGCCACCGCGCAACGAACCGCCGCGGTGGCGTCACCTGCGATCGCTTCATCGGTCTGGCTGGGCACCGGAAAGCCAAAGTTGGCCATCACTCCATCCCCTGCATAGTCATCGACCACGCCACCGTGCGCTTCGACGAGCTCGGCCATTGCCGTCATGTATTCGTTGATCCAGCTCATCAGCTCTTCGGGCTCCATCTGCTCCGAAGCCGCGGTGTAACCCTCGAGATCCGACATCAGCGCCGTCAACACCACGGTGCGAGCTACCGGTCGGTCTCCCTCGCCAATGAATTCCGAGCGTCGCCGCCAGATTTCGTCGGCCACGACTGCTCCCTGGAAGCGTGAGAAGAGTCCAGCAATCTGACGACGCTCAGCGCGTTCGAGCACCGACAAGATCGCCACTGCCGCCGCCGCCGAGATCAGCACCGCCAACAGCGGTGGCACGACCGGGATCCACCAACCCAACTCGAATAGGGCGCGGCCGGCATAGACAACCGTCGCGGTGATGGCGAGGAGCCCAGTGATCTGCAGCCATAGCGAGCGACCAAAGAGCCCGAGTCCAGCACCCACCAGGGCGAGAATGAAGATCGACGCGTAGGTAAGGACCCAGCCGGGTTCCGCAAGTGGTCGACTGGCACCATGGCCAAAGCGGATGAGTTGATCGACCGCCTGAGCGTGGACCTCGACCCCAAAGGTTGTCCCACCATTCACACCGACATTGAGCGGGGTAAGGAACGAGTCCTTCACCGAGTGCGCGGCAGTACCCAGCATGACAACTCGGTCCCGGAACAATTCGGGATCGAAGTCTCGCTGCAAGACGGGTGAAAGTTTTATCGATGGCAGCGGTCTCGAACCCCAGCGATAGTCGAGCAGGAACTGATAGCCGGCATCGTCTGCCCGCACGTAAGGTCCGAAATCTCCTTGCAACGGAGGCAGTGAAACCGGACCCAGCATCATGGCGTCGGGATCGTTTGGGTCGGCTTCGGGAAAGATTCCGTCGAGGGCGAGGTAGCGGAGGGCCAGCTGCAACGAGATGGAGAGCCGTGGAGAGTCGCCGTCCCACAGGTAGAGGAGCCCCCGGCGTACGACCCCGTCCGGATCGACCGGCAGGTCTGAGAAACCCACTTGCGCCGTACTCTGGAGAAAACGCGGCGGTGGGGTTCCTTGCGAGTTCGGATCGGGAAACTTCATGATCATTACCACCCGCGGATCGCTGATGATCGTTTCACCAAGCATGCGGTAGGCCGGGGAATCGCTGGCCTGATCGCCTGTGGTAATCGGAGGAACTGGAAGATCCCGGTAGAGATCGATCGCCAGGGCACGGGGCCCGGCGGCCAGGATGGTTTCAATCAGTGTGCGCAGGATTTCGTCGCGCAAGGGGTGACCGTGACGACGGATGTCGGCTTCGTCGATCAAGACGAGTGTGATGGGTGGTTCGGGGCTGGAAGCTAGAGAGGCGAGACCGCGATCACGATCGTAGAGCGCAAGTTCTGGTGCCTCGAGCAGGCCGAGCAATCGCGCGGACCCGAGTGCGAAGAAAACCGCCAGAGCGATCGCGCAGGCCAGCGCTGGGCGCGACTTCGCGATACCCCACCGATAGCCCATCAGATCACCACGCAGGCTGCCATTTTTTCAATCTCGTCGAGCTTGTGAATCACGACCTTGCCTGCCTCGAGGGAGATCAGGCCCTCACTGCTCCAGGCGCGGAACTGTTTATTGACGCTTTCGCGTGTCGTTCCAACCAGATCCCCCCATTCTTCCTGGGAGAGCTTGACGTCAATCACGAGAGCGTGGCCCGAGCTTCCCGAGCCGCTCTTGCCGTGAAGGTTTGCGAAGTTGATGAGTTTCTTGGCCAGCCGGGCTGGGAGATTCAAGAACTGTGTGTCTTCCACAAATTCGCTGACTCGAGCGAGTCTGCATGCCAGCACCGTTAGCAGTTCGAAGGCAACGTCGGGCCGTGTGCGCAGAAGCGCCCGAAAATCGCGGCGATCGATTACGATGAGTTCGCTGTCCTTGATGGCCGTAATCGTGGCGGTGCGCGGGCGATTGGCCAGCAGGCCCAATTCGCCGATCACTTCCCCCGGATCGAGAAGGCAGAAAATCAGGTCGTCCCCGTCGCTCGAGGTGGTGACGACCTTGAGCTGCCCGCTCGCGACGACGTAGACGTGCGTCCCCTCATCACCCTGGTGGAACAGTTCTTCCCGGGCCTTGATGCTGCGGCTGATCGCGACCGAGGCGATGGCTGCGAGATCCTCCTCCGCCAGCGACTCGAACAGCGGAACTTTCCCCAGGATTTGCACTTTCTGTGAGAGTGCGAGACTGGTCATGCCGAAATCATACCGAGAAACCCCGGCGCTCCAATGCCCCACAAAGGGGCCCTGTTGACTGAGCGCGGGGTTCATCCTCCGTAAGGGATGGAGGGGATCGACTCTTGATCGAGACGCCGGGTGGCGGCGGGTTCGGCGATCCCGAAAGCTCGTAGTCTAAATTTGCGACAAGTGTGCTCGCGAGATTGTCTCCCCGTTTGAGAAAACCTTGAGGACTCTTGCCGGAGTTCCTCCAGCATTCTAAGGTCCGGCAGGGCGCGTAGCTCAATTGGCAGAGCAAGTGGCTCTTAACCACTAGGTTCGGGGTTCGATTCCCCGCGCGCTCACCAGCCCGTTTTTTTGCAAGACCCCTCTGCTTGGTCTTGCTGCTCTGCCGTTGTGTTGGGTCGCTAAGCTACTCTGCACGTGTGCCGGGATGGCGGAATTGGTAGACGCAGTGGCTTTAGGAGCCACCGCCCTTTGGGCGTGCAGGTTCGAGTCCTGTTCCCGGTACCCAACCCGTTCCCTCCCAGGTCGTTGCGTCGCACGCAGCGCGTCCAGATTGCCTGTGAGAGTGAATTTGCGAGTTCCCAACGCGAGCGATTCCGGCTTCGTGTGGCTATCCTGCCCGCCGACCGCGAGCGAGGCCGAAGCTTCATCGCCGAGACCGGGCGCAAGTTTGCGCGTCCCGAGATCGAGCTGGATGCCGCACTGATTCCGACCGTCTGGCGCAGGTACAAGCTTCGCCTCCCGAACTAGTCGAGCCGTAATCACCGCGCCGTCAGCAACGCAACGAATGATATTGCCGCAGTACAGTCAGCCCAAGAAAACAAGCACACGAGAAGTGATTTGAGATAGAGAGGATCGCAATGAGTCCGAGCGCAAAGAAGGGGGCCGCTGCGGCCAAAGAAGCGACTACAGAAGCGGCCGAAATCCGGGTCGAGACCCAGCAGGGTAGTGGGGTCGTGCGCAGCGTTGGCGTCACTATTCCACAATCTCAGGTGCGTCGCGCATTTGATCGGACCTACCACCAACTCGCGCGCACGGCCTCGGTCCGCGGCTTCCGCAAGGGCAAGGTGCCGCGCTCGGTGCTCGAGAAGCTCTACGGAGCCTCGATCCCCGAAGAAATCGAGCGATCCCTGGTGCATGACACGATCCAGGACGCGATCGAAAAAACGGGTCTGACTCCGCTGGTGCAGCCGGAAGTCGAAGCGACCCCGCCGCAGCCGGATGCCGATTTTGAGTACACCCTGCGAATCGAAGTGAAGCCCGAGATCGAGTTGCCCGATCTCGAAGGGCTCCCCGCCAAGGCGCCCAAGATTTCTGTCGATGCCAAGGAAGTAGACGAAGAACTCGAACGCTTGCGACAGCGCAACGCGCCGTTGATCGAAGAAGCCGAGGATGTCCAGGTCGCCAAGGGCCACACCGTCTCGATTGACTACGAAGGTCGCGTGGACGGCGAACTCTTTGACGGGGGCAAGGCGGAAAACGTCGATCTCGAAATTGGATCGGGGCGCATGATTCCGGGCTTCGAAGACGGCCTGATCGGCGTCCGAGCCGGTGAAGACGTTACACTCAAAGTGACCTTCCCCGAGGAGTACGGAGCAGCGAATCTGGCGGGCAAAGACGCCGAGTTCAGCTGCAACGTGCACACGATCAGGCGTCAACAGGTTCCCGAACTAGACGACGAGTTTGCAAAGGATCTCGGCGAGTTCGACACCCTCGACGAACTGCGCGCAAAGATCACCGGCGACTTCACCAAGCGTCAGGAACAGGCGGCCGAGTCGGCCGTGCAGCGCAGTGTGATGGATTCACTGCTAGAACGAACCGATTTCGAGGTCCCGCCGGGTGTCGTCGAGCGCCAGTTGAACAGCCAGATCCAGTCGATGCAGCAGCAGTTCCAGGGGCAGCTCCCACCGGACATGCTCCAGCAGCAGCTGTCTCGCATGCGCGAAGACAGTCGAAGCAGTGCGGAGCGGCGGGTACGCGAGTCCCTGGTGCTCGAAGCCATTGCAGTTGCGAAAGAATTCCAGGTGACGCCCGAGGAAACCGATGCGCGGTTTGACGAGATGGCCGAAGCGCAGGGCATGGATGTCAAAAAATTGAAGCAGATGGCGGAGACCCAGGGTTGGGGCGAAGCGATCGAGGCAGAATTGTTGGACCAGAAGGCGCTTGCTTTCCTTGTCTCCAAGGCTACGGTCGAAGAGTTGGTTGAAGAGGAAGTTGCGCAGGAAGCGGAAGCTGAATAGAAAGCCGAACAGGAGTAAGGCACGGCATCGGAGTCGTAAATTGCTTCGAGCTTTACTTCAGGGAAGTGCAATGAAGTGTCCGGAACCCCAACGAGAGATGGGTGCAGGTTCTGGGCAAGGCGAAGGCAGGTGAAGCGCACAGTCAACACGAGTAGGCAAGAGTCGCAAACGGGAAGAACTGTTCAGGCCCGCAATCGACTCGCGAAAGGTACGGCAAGTCTCCAACCAACTTCCCGTTTTTCCCCGCAATCCCCCCCCGAGAAAGCACCACTTAAGCGACGCAACAGGAAACGCCGCATTACTCAGATGATGAGCATCAGTCCGGTCATCCCGTCTATACTCAGGTGGCGACGGATGAACCGGACTGGCCGGCATATTCCGACGGCAACGCGCGTGTGAGAGAAGAAAATATGACCCTTATCCCCATGGTGATCGAGCAGAGCCAACGCGGGGAGCGTTCGTTCGATATTTACTCTCGCCTGTTGAGAGACCGCATCATCTTTCTCGGTTCTGAAATTGGTGACGACATCGCAAATGTCGTGGTTGCCCAGCTGTTGTTCCTGGAGGCTGACGACCCCGAGAAGGACATCCATCTATATATCAATTCGCCGGGGGGCTCGGTGACTGCTGGGCTCGCGGTCTACGACACCATGCAGTTCGTCCGGCCGGATGTAAACACGACCTGTATCGGCCAGGCGGCCTCGATGGCGGCGTGGTTGCTGGCGGCGGGTACCCCGGGCAAGCGCACAGCGCTCAGCAACGCGCGAGTGATGATTCACCAACCGATGGGCGGAGCCCGGGGTCAGGCAACGGACATTGACATCCAGGCCACAGAAATCTTGAAGCTTCGCTCCCGCCTGAACGAGATCCTGGCACAGCATACGGGGAAGACCGTCGACCAGGTGGCCACGGACACCGAGCGCGACTTCTACCTGTCCGCGGAAGAGTCGGCCAGTTACGGGATCGTCGACAAAGTAGTGAGTCAGCGCCCCGTCGGGGCGGACAGCTCAGCGACCGGTGACTCCCGCACGAACGGCAGCGGCAGCAAAAAAGGTTCAATTGGCGCGTCCCGCGGAGCGACAAAGAGTACCGGCAAGGCAATCAAGAAGGGCGGCGACGACACCTGAGGTCATCGAACGACGCAATGGAAGACCGACGACCCGATGGCGAGGGAGCTACAAGGCACTTAGTCGATAGACGGGTACCCACACAGGTAAGGAAGTGGTCATGAAGAAGCGGGACGACAAAGGAAACCTCTCCTGTTCTTTCTGTGGCAAGAGTCAGAAGGAAGTCAAAAAACTGATTGCCGGCCCCACGGTGTATATCTGTGACGAGTGCATCGAGTTGTGCAACGACATCATCGCTGAGGAGTACGGGCAAGAAGAAGCACCGGCCCAGGCCTCGCATCTTCCCAAGCCGCACGAAATCAAAGCTTCGCTGGACGAGTACGTCGTAGGCCAGGAAACGGCCAAAAAGGTTCTCGCGGTCGCCGTCTACAATCACTATCGGCGCATCGAGTCGGAAGCCGGAGTCGGCGAGGTCGAACTGCAGAAGGCGAACGTGCTTCTGCTCGGTCCCACGGGGAGCGGCAAGACTCTGCTGGCCCAGACCCTGGCCAAGATTCTCGATGTTCCCTTTACCATCGCGGACGCAACGACCCTCACCGAAGCAGGTTACGTCGGCGAGGACGTAGAGAACATCATTCTCAGTCTGTTGCAGGCGGCAAACTACGACGTCGAACTCGCCCAACGCGGCATCATCTATATCGACGAGATCGACAAGATTGCACGCAAAAGTGAGAATCCGTCGATTACCCGAGACGTGTCGGGTGAGGGCGTGCAGCAGGCGTTGCTCAAGATCATCGAAGGCACTACGGCAAGTGTTCCTCCCAAGGGGGGGCGAAAACACCCTCAGCAAGAATTTTTGCAAATCGATACCTCAAACATTCTCTTTATCTGTGGCGGCGCGTTCGTGGGCCTCGAAACCATCATCGAGCGGCGAATTGGAGTGAAGGGTTTGGGATTCGGGGCCGATATACAACTAAAGAAGGAACGTGACCCCGGGGAGGTGTTGCTAGCAGTTCAACCTGAGGATCTGCTTCGTTTCGGGTTGATTCCCGAGTTCGTGGGCCGCCTGCCCGTTACGGCGACCCTCGGATCCTTGGACGAGGAAGCACTGATCCAGATTTTGACCGAGCCCAAGAACGCGTTGGTCAAGCAGTATCAGAGGTTGTTCGAGTTCTCGGATGTTCAGCTTCGCTTTACCGACGACGCGCTGGTCTCCGTGGCGAAGGAAGCGCTGAAGCGAATGTCGGGAGCGCGGGGTCTGCGGGCAATATTGGAAAGCGCCATGTTGGACATCATGTACGATATGCCGTCACGCGAAGATGTGGCCGAATGTATCATCAATGAGGATGTAATTGAGCACGGAAAGAATCCGTTGCTTGTGCTCAAGCAGGAGGCTGAGTCCGCCTGATCAACATGTACCATCAATATGAAATCGGATATTGCACGCAAACGGAAGCAGGCAGTTTAAGGGGCAGGGAGAGTAATCATGGTGTTCTTTCGCGATGAAGACGGGCCGGACGACGAGCTCGAGTCGGATGAAGGCACCAGTGTTGTAGACACGAGTTCGATCCCGCTACTGCCATTGCGAGACATCGTCGTATTTCCGCACATGGTGGTCCCACTCTTCGTGGGCCGCGAGAAGTCCATCCAGGCACTAGAAGACGCAGTCGAGGGCGGACGCCAGTTGATGCTCGCCGCCCAACGTCAGGCGGGCCTGGAAGATCCGACCGAAGACGAAATCTACAGCGTCGGAACCCTCGGTAAGATCATCCAATTGCTGCGGCTCCCCGATGGCACCGTCAAGGTGTTGGTCGAAGGCAAGGCGCGTGCCCGCATCGACAGCTACGTGAGCAGCGACCCCTACCTCAGGGTTTCGATTACCGTGCTCGACGAAACGACCGCGGATGAGTCCGAGTCCGAGGCCCTGGTGCGCAGTGTGCACAGCACGTTCGAGGACTACGTAAAGCTGAACAAGAAGGTTCCCCGCGAACTGCTCGGCACAGTGGCCGCAATTACGGCACCGAGCAAGCTCGCCGACACCGTCGTGGCGCACCTGAATCTCAACCTGGAAGACCGGCAGAAGCTGCTCGAGATCACCAGCCCCAGTGAGCGCCTTGGAGACGTCTACTCGCGCATGCAGGCCGAGATCGAGGTACTCGAGGTCGAGAAGAAGATTCGCTCTCGGGTCAAGAAGCAGATGGAGCGCTCCCAAAAGGAGTACTACCTCAACGAGCAGATGCGGGCGATCCAGAAGGAACTCGGCGATCGCGACGAGTTCAAGAACGAAATGCAAGAGCTGGAAGAGCAGCTCCAAGCCAAAGACCTGCCCGAGGAGGCCAGGGAACGCGCCGACAAGGAACTGAAGAAGCTCAAGATGATGTCGCCCATGAGTGCCGAGGCGACCGTGGTGCGCAACTACATCGATTGGATGCTGGACCTTCCGTGGAACAAATATAAAGACGAGAACGAAGATCTCGCCGAGTCGGAACGAATTCTGAACGCCGACCATTACGGTCTCGACAAGCCAAAGGATCGCATTCTCGAATACCTGGCGGTGCAGACCCTGGTCAAAGTCATGAAGGGCCCCATCTTGTGTCTGGTCGGCCCCCCCGGTGTCGGCAAGACCTCGCTTGGCAAGTCGATCGCACGGGCGACCGGGCGCGACTTCGTCCGGGTAAGCCTCGGAGGCGTTCGGGACGAAGCCGAGATTCGCGGTCACCGACGCACCTACATCGGCGCGTTGCCGGGCAAGATTCTGCAGAGCCTGAAGAAGGCGGGTTCCAGCAACCCGGTCTTCCTGCTCGACGAAATTGACAAGATGGCGATGGATTTCCGAGGCGACCCCTCGTCGGCGCTGCTCGAGGTGCTCGACCCCGAGCAAAACCACACCTTCAACGACCACTACATGGACCTCGACTACGACCTGTCGAAGGTGATGTTCGTTTGCACGGCAAACGTGCTCAGCGAGATTCCGCGGCCGCTTCAGGACCGGATGGAGATCATCCATATCTCCGGCTACATCGAAACCGAAAAGCTCGAAATTGCGAAGAAGCACCTGGTAGATAAGGTGCTCGAAAGCAATGGTCTCGACGATAAACTGATCGAGTTTACCGACGCCGCGATTCTAGAAGTCATCCGCTACTACACCCGCGAGTCGGGAGTGCGAAACCTGGAGCGCGAACTCGCATCGGTAACGCGCAAGGTGGCTCGCGAGGTGGTGACCGCCGGTGGCGACGCCAAGCGCACGAAGGTCACGCCAAAGCTCATCAAGAAGTATCTGGGCGTTCACCGCTATCGCTTCGGCAAGACCGAGACCGAGGACATGGTGGGTGTGACCACAGGTCTGGCCTATACGGATACCGGTGGCGAGTTGCTGCAGACCGAAGTCTCGGTGACAGCGGGCAAAGGCAAGCTTCAGTTGACCGGGCGACTCGGCGACGTGATGCAAGAAAGCGCCAACGCCGCAATGTCCTACATCCGCAGCCGGGCCAAGCAGTTGGGTCTGGTGCGCGACTTCTACTCGAAGGTCGATCTCCACATTCACGTGCCCGAAGGCGGAACCCCCAAAGACGGACCGTCGGCGGGTATTACCCTGGCCACCACCATCGCCTCGGCGCTGACCAAGGTTCCGGTGCGTTCCAACGTGGCGATGACAGGTGAAATCACTCTGCGCGGTCGGGTGCTCCCGATCGGCGGACTCAAGGAGAAGATGATCGCGGCCCATCGCGGTGGGGTAGACACGGTGATCATTCCCAAGGACAACGAAAAAGATCTCAAGGATCTGCCGGCCGAGATCAAAAGGGCCATCACCTTCATCCCAGTGGAGCACATGGACGAAGTCCTCGCCCACGCCCTCGCGGTGGCCGACCCGGCGAGTTTCTTGAAGGACGGCATTCACGACATCGACGATATTTACGAGGTCCCCAGGACCCCGAAAGGAACCGAGGTCGCCCATCCAGCTGGGGTAAACTGACCCGGCGCAGCCTCACGGCTGAATAGATCGATCGATTCCAACAGAGCAATTTGCTCTTTGGGCGTGTAGCTCAGTTGGCTAGAGCATCTCGTTTACACCGAGAGGGTCCGCGGTTCGAGTCCGTGTACGCCCACCATATTGACATCCTAGGAGATCCTGGGATGTCTTTTTCGTTTCTGAAATCAATTAGTTATTAGTATTTTCGGTCTATCAAGGTCCCGTGATGTTTGTTGACATCTGGGGGCACTTGGGGGCATAATTGGGGGCATCTGAGTCATCTCAAATGGAAATGCCCCCATGTCGCTGACCAACACAGCAATTCGAGCTGCAAAACCTTCAGAAAAGGCCAAGAGGATGTTCGATGGCCGGGGGCTGTATTTGGAGGTGTCCCCTAGCGGAGGAAAGTTGTGGCGGTTTAAATACCGCTTCGGGGGCGTGGAAAAGCGCCTGGCGCTTGGCGTGTATCCCGAAGTTTCTCTGAGGCTAGCCCGCGACCAGCACGTCGAGGCCCGCCAGCTGCTGGCCAACGGAATCGACCCTGGTGAGAACCGCCGGGCGCAAAAGGCAAACCGTGTAGCTCGCGCCTCGAACAGCTTCGAGGTGATCGCGCGAGAGTGGTTCGACTCTCACACTAACAATTGGTCAGCCAGTCACAGGATCCGGGTCATCCGCCGGTTGGAACAAAATGTTTTTCCGTGGATCGGTGGCACTCCTATTGCCGACGTTACCGCCCAGCAATTATTGGACGCCATCCGGAGGATCGAGAAGCGTGGAGCCTTGGAAACAGCCCACCGCATTCTGAATAGCTGTTCGCAAGTGTTTCGCTATGCCGTGGGAACCGGGCGCGCCAAGCGCGATCCCTCAGTCGATCTACGTGGAGCACTGCCGCCAGTCAAAGGGAAACACTTCGCATCTGTTACCGATCCGAAGCGGTTCGGTGAAGTTTTGCGAATGTTGGATGGCTGCAAAGGCACGCTGGTCGTGTGCTGTGCGCTCCGTTTCGCTCCCTTGGTATTTGTACGTCCGGGCGAACTGCGCCAGGCGGAATGGGCGGACGTTGACCTGGATGCGGCAGAATGGCGTTACACCGTCACGAAAACGGACACCCAGCACATCGTTCCGCTTTCCCGCCAAGCGGTCCAAATTCTTCGCGAGCTCTATCCTCTCACCGGGAGCGGGCGATATGTGTTTCGTGGTGCTCGTAGTGCGGCGCGTCCTATGAGCGAGAACACCGTCAACGCCGCTATGCGACTCCTTGATATCGACAAGAGGGAATTAAGCGGCCATGGTTTTCGCGCGGCGGCGAGAACGATCCTCGATGAGGTGCTGGGTTTCCGGGTTGACTTCATCGAACATCAGCTTGCTCACGCAGTACGGGATCCCAACGGGCGCGCGTACAACCGAACGGCTCACCTACCTGAACGCCAGAAGATGATGCAAGATTGGGCTGACTATCTCGACAGGCTGAAAGCTGACGCGGACGACGGACCCTCAAGTCATAGTTCCTGACCAACACCCGCAGATTGGCCGTGACTCGGCATCCCCGGCGTCGAGAATCAATCTGGTGCATACCTCTCTCTTTTCTGGCTACCAGAAAATGACTGATTTTTTGCGTCCGCATCGTCCGCACCATCCACGACTTGTGGAATCATTGACGTTTTGCGAGGACGGTAGGGCGATCGTACCGTCCGCCTGACCGTGTTTGCGTCCGCCCCGTACCGTTGGAATCCTCGCGGTGTTCACGGCTTGGCGGCGGGTTCGTAGGATCCAAGTATCCGTTTGCAGCCGGCGACGCCCTCCGCGCCGCCACATCGCCAACCGAGCCCTATCTCGAAGCGCCCTCACTCGCGCCTCTAGCGGGTCCTCCTGGGCCCTCCCGCCAGGCGGGTGACGCGGAGTCGCGAAGTACGGCTAGAAAATCGATTTTTTGGAGGGGGGTCCGCTTCACGCATGGCAGCGTCCGAGAAATTTCCAGATCAACTACCGACGGCGGTCCTCGCCGACATGGCCGACGACTACAATCCGCGGAAGATCACGGATCAGAAGTTCGCGGGGCTTCGAAAATCACTCCGGAAGTATGGCCACGTTCAGTAATCCCGACCATTAGTGACCTACACCTGGGATGAGCTGATCGTTCTCGGGAACACGCCAGCCCCGTTGTACGGCGGGTCGATTGGCGATCGATTCATACCAACGTCGAACGTTTGGGTAGTCATCAAGTCCGATCCGTTGCCACGGGAACCTGGCGATCCAGGGCCATATGGCGATGTCGGCGATCGAGTACTCGTCGGCGACATATTCATGCTCGGCCAGCCGCTGGTCGAGCACGCCGTAGAGCCTGCGGGCTTCGTCGGCGTAGCGTTCCTTTGCGTACTCCGAAGCGTCGGGCTGGTAGTGGCTAAAGTGGAGGTGCTGGCCCAGCATCGGACCCACTCCACCCATCTGCCACATCAACCACTCGATGGCCCGCCAGCGCCGGTCTTCGTCCTTGGGCATGAGCCGGCCAGCCTTCTCAGCCAAATAGAGCAGGATGGCCCCCGACTCCATCAGGGTTCGATCGCGAGCATCGCGATCGACGATCGCGGGGATCTTCCCGTTCGGACTGATGACTATGAATTCGGGAGTCTTCTGTTGGCCACCGGTGATGTCGATGGGAATGACCCGGTAGGGGAGCTCGATTTCCTCGAGCGCGATGGACACCTTGCGCCCGTTGGATGTGTGCCACGTGTAGAGATCGATCATGACGTTGCCTCCTGCAAAGGCGCCCGGTTGATGGCGTCGACTGGACCGAACGCGCCGACCGCGAGGCCGACGCATCCGGAGCACTTCAATCGGCCCAGGGCAGCAACGCGAGATTGCCCGCCACCTTGTTGCTGGCGATCAGCCGGTGGGCTTCGGCGGCCTCGCTGAGCGGAAACGCCCGGTCGAGGACCGGCCGGATCTTTCCGGTGCGGACCCACTCGAGGCCGAGCACCAGATCCTCCTTGTCGCTCGCCATGGATCCCTTGAGTTGCTTCTGCGCGAAGAAGAGATCGCGCACATCGAACGAGACCTCCGTGCCGGAAGCGAAGCCATAGACGACCACCACGCCCTGCGGCTTCACGGCCGCGATGCTCTGCTTCAGTATGTCGCCACCGAGGTTGTCGATTACGACGTCGGCGCCACGGCCATTGGTCCACTTCTCGATGCTCTGCAGTAGGTCCTCATTGCGAACGTCGATCACCAAATCGGCCCCAAGTTTCCCGGCGAGGTCGGCTTTGTGCGTACTGCGCACCGTCGTTGCAACCTGGGCACCGAGCGCCTTCGCCACCTGGATCTGCATACTCCCCGAGCCCGACGCGCCCGCTTGCACAAGCACTCGGTCGCCGGCCTTTACCTCGCCGACGCCCTTCACCGCCCGGATGCTTGTTCCAAGCACCATGGGTAGGGTCGCGACCTCCTCTGGTGCGAGACCGGTGTCGTCGGGGATGACGAAGTGGACGGGTACGTGCATGTACTGGGCGTAGGTGCCCCAGCTGCCGAGGCCGGGGAGGGTGAAGCTTGGCGCCAGGGCAGCGGGGCGCACGTCGTACTCAGACTCGTCCGTCGGGAAGCCGGGTACCGGAATCACGCGATCGCCGATTCGGACCTCGCTCACGCGGTCACCCAACGCGACCACCTCACCGACGGCATCGGCCCCGAGAATGTGTGGAAAGGGCAGCTCGGGGGCGATCGAACCCTCCCGGATGTTGTGGTCCAGGCGGTTGATGCCGGCGGCGAGCACCTTGATCAGAACGTGGCGCGGCTGGACCTGGGGAGTCTCAACCTCCTCGATTTGCAGAACTTCGGGTCCACCAAATGTACGAATGATTGCGGCCTTCATGGGATTCTCTCCTTGTCTCTTGGCTGTCTGAGGTCCGGGATCCGTCCCGAACAGGTGGCAGTCTGCACGCGATTGTCCTTTGTGATAAGTGGTCAAATCGGGTAAAGATCTATGCGAAATTCGCAAAGGACAGGATCGGCAGAGGTTTCGACACATGGACACCATCGCGGCTATCCGAGTCTTCGTACGGGTTGTCGAGGCAGGGAGCTTTTCCGGCGCGGCACGCCATCTCGGCTTGGCACCCTCGTCCGTATCCCGCCAGATCTCTGAACTGGAAGACCAGCTCAGTGCCACCCTGTTCCACCGCACCACCCGCAAGCTGAGTCTCACGGAGGCTGGGCACACCTACTTCGAGCGGGCGGAGCGAGTTCTCCACGAAGTCGATGAAGCCGAACTCGCTGTCGCGCAGCTGGATGGAAGTCCGACGGGGGTCCTGCGCATCACCATGCCTTCGGGCGTCGGCCGCTTCCTGCTCGCCGAAACGATTCCGGCATTCTGCGCCCGCTACCCAGCAGTGAAGTTCGTTCTCTCGATGACAGACCGTCTCATCGATCTTGTCGACACGGGCTTCGACCTCGCGATCCGCGTCGGCCAACAGCGCGACTCGAGCTTGATCGCACGAAAGATTGCGGAGAGCGCCAGGATAGTGTGTGGCAGTCCCGCCTACCTCGAGCGAGCCGGCGAGCCGACGCTACCCAGCGAGCTCGCGGATCACGACTGCCTCACGTGGAGGGAGCACCCCGGTAGCAACCTCTGGCGCTTCGAGGGGAAGGATGGACGGTCAGAGGTCAGGGCGTCGGGCAGCCTTTTTGCCGCCAACGCGGACGCCCTCGTTGCGGCGGCGGTGGGCGGCCTTGGCCTGGTCTTGCTTCCGGACTGGAACGTCGGGATCGAACTCCGTGAAGGGCAACTCCGACCCGTGTTGTCGAGCTACCGGGCGGTTCCAGCGACCAGCACAATCTATGCCGTCTACCCACGCGATCGCCATCGTCCGCCCAAGGTCCGAGCCTTCATCGACTTCCTGGTAGAGCACTTCTCCAGCCAAGGCCGGGCTTCACGGATGCAATGACGGCACTTGGTGACGGTGCCATCGATATAGAAGCACCACGGCAGCGCAATCAGTGATCTGAGAGATTCCAGTCGTACTCGCGCTCGACTCTGGCAATATGGATTCGGTACCAACGGAAGAACTCTTCCCGACCCCGTTTTTGGATGCGCATATGCTCTGGATCCACGCGCCAAGCGGCCATCGACTCTGCATCGCGCCAATAGGAGAGTGTCACCTGGTGGTTTGGATCGGAGACGCTCTGACACGGCTCCTCGCCAAGAAAGCCGTCAAAGCTCCGAACCCGCGCCTGCATCGCCTTGAGTGCCGCCAGGAACTCCGGCTCGGCGCCTTCACGAAGAGCGAATTCGACTGTAACTACCAGCATCGTGCACTCCAGTTCCGCCCGCAGGTTGGCGCGGGGAGGTTCGTTCTGACTACCGGCTGGCTCAATACTAGTCTCCGAGGTGTCCACTGCTTTGGGGGAAGTCCATAGGCTTAACTCAACCGTCCGTGGAAAAGGGGTAGAACCCCCGTCCGTTGAGGCTGGCACCGCCGCCCTGGATTGCAACGTTGCCGGATTGAGTTGGCAATTCCCAGGCAACTGGGGCGCTTGACTTTGGTGATCGCGACGGTGCTTAATCTCTCCAAAATAGTGAGGAAATCACCGATGCGGAACTGGACGACTGGAATACTCCTTTGTTCCCTTCTGAGCGCCGGCTGTAGTAGTGAAAGCGGTAGCAGCGCAGTTGACCCCTTGACTGACTCAGAGCTGCTGCCAGTCGCGCAATGCACCGCGCTGCACGTGAGGGCGTTCTCCCGTTTTATCGATGGGATGCAGGATCTCTTCGACCACTTCAACGGCGCCCCATTGGCGGCGGGCATTACCGAGATCGACCCGGACAAGGAGTACCAGTTTGCGTTGGACCTCGAGCCCGACGGCACGCCGGACTTTACCGTCGACCTCGTGGTCACAGGCGGAGACAGCATCAGCGATGGAATGCAGGTAAACGAGATTATCATGATCAGCATCACCTTCCAGGGTGCCATCGTCGGCGCGAATGCGGTCACCTTCTCCCGCGGCCCCTCACATCTCTTCATCTCCGGGCCTTTCAGCCTGGAGAACAGCAGCGGAACCTGTTCTTTCTCGACGGCCAACGTGACGACATCATGGGAGGTCGGAGATACGGACACCATCGTGCCAAGTCTCGTCTTCACCAGTACCGAAAGCAGCAGCGGAACCACGAGCTCGTTCAGCGGCCAGCTCTTCTTCGATTTCGAGGACGAAGTCCTCCTCGCATTCGGTGAGCTCACTGTGGGCGGCGGGGCCCCCGTGAATAAGGGATTCTCAATCGACCCGGATACTTTCGAGGTTGGCGAAGACTAGGTTGAACAACTAGCTCTGGCCCGTGGGTCTTGCTCTGCCCGCATCGAGGATCTCCGGCAGCTGCGAACCGCGTTCTGCCGCGGACGGCCTGCTCGTGGTGTGGTGTACGTCGTCAAAGCAATTCGGAATCGAGACGGCTCTCCGGAAGTCAAAGCCAGAAGTGCATCGGGGCCACCCGCTACCATGTACCGGGCCGTGTCGGGCCGTTGCCCTATGGCGTGGCCCACAATCGGACGCATCGGTGATCGAAACCGGCCGAGTGGCTCGTGCGAACGTGGCTGGGCCCTGGCCATTGACGGCCGCGAAGC